>NZ_JALFPR010000082.1:0-43843 GCF_022785585.1 Oliverpabstia sp.
CTGGCAGTCCGACAACTTCTGGAAGAGGAAGCAGAACCGGAGAAAATGAAAGGGCAGTTAAAGACCATAAGGCAGACGGCACAGATTTTGCTGGGAAATATGGAGGAAGTACAGGACGAGAATAAAGAGTCCATCACAGAAAAGGCAGAAAAGCTTGGAATCACTGTATTTGTCACCGGAAGCATGCCGGAGGAAGAATATCAGAAGTTATTGATCGACCAGGCGATTATGGAATGTATGACAAACTGTGCAAGGCACGCCGGTGGAACCAGGGTGTTTGTAAAGATCACAAACAATAAAGTGCTTTGTAAGGTACAGATCACCAACAATGGAAAGAAACCCGCAGAAGGATCCCAGGAGGGCGGAGGACTGACATCTCTTAGAAAAACAGTGGAGCGGGAAGGAGGAAATATGCAGGTGATCTTTTCGCCTGAGTTTGAACTGATTCTGTTACTGTCTCATGAAAAAGACAGAGAGATCAAAAGTTCAGAGGAAGTACCTGTGAAGATACTGAACAGTTAATAGAAGAATAAAAAGGGAAGTGATGAAAAATGAAAATACGAGTGTTACTTGTGGAAGACCAGAAGATCATGCAGAAATATTTCGCCAGCATGGTACAGGGGGATGAAAGATTCCTGTTGGTGGACGTTCTGAACGACGGAGAAAAGGCTGTTTCTTACTGTAATCATACAGTGGTGGATCTTGTCCTGATGGACGTGCAGACCTTCCAGAACCATGACGGATTGCTGGCTGCAGAAACTATCAAAAAACAACATCCGGCAGTGAAGGTCATCGTGATCACATCTCTGGTGGATCCGGAGATCCTTGCACGGGCAAAAGAGAGGGGCGCAGACAGTCTGTGGTATAAGGATCACGGACAGGAAGAAATTATGGAGGTGATCGACCGGACTCTGGAGGGGAAACATGTCTTTCCGGACAAGGCACCAGCCGTGGAACTGAAGTGGATGAAAAGCGATGAGATCAGCCCCCGGCAGCTGGAGATGCTGAGACTGTATATCAAAGGCTATTCCTATTCGGAGATTGGAAAACAGATGAACTGTTCGGCAGCAGGGGTTCGATGGAATTTTCAGGATATGATAGCGAAAGCCGGCTACTCCTGTAAGGAAGAATTACTGGCTGCAGTACTGGAAAGCAAGCTGGTCGTAAGTACATTAAAAGACTGGTAGACATTATAAAAAATCAATAAGTACTTCGTTTGCTATCACAAGTGTTAGTGACTGACAATAAGATATCTGTAATAATAATAATACAAAAAAAGAAAAAGATGTAATTGTCAGTAGCCACTGTTGCGCAAGGTGTTTTGGTATGACTATGCCAAGATCCTGAGATATACAAGACAAAATGCCGTCACTGAAAGGGATTTTACATGCATTTTGGCTCGTGACTGTGAAGGTACTGAACAGTTACGAAAAACTATGTATAAAAAGAAGGGAGAAAATCGTATGGGACTTATAAAAGCAGCTATGGGCGCAGCAGGCGGCGTAATGGCAGATCAGTGGAAGGAGTTTTTCTACTGCGACTCCATGGATAAAGATGTAATGGTAAAAAAGGGACAGAAACGTGTTTCAGGAAGATCCTCCAACACAAAAGGCAGCGATAACATTATTACAAACGGAAGTGGAATCGCTGTTGCAGACGGTCAGTGTATGATCATCGTAGAACAGGGTAAGATTGTTGAAGTTTGTGCAGAACCGGGACAGTTTACCTTTGATTCTTCCACAGAGCCATCTATTTTTACCGGCAGTCTTGGATCAAGTATCGAAGCAACTTTCGCAACCATCGGAAAACGATTCACCTATGGTGGAGATACCGGAAAAGATCAGAGAGTATATTATTTCAATACAAAAGAGCTGATCGATAACAAGTTTGGAACACCGAATCCGATTCCATTCCGTGTAGTAGATTCCAAGATCGGACTGGATGTGGACGTGGCAGTACGTTGCTCCGGTGTATATTCTTACCGTATCGCAGATCCGCTTCTGTTCTACAGCAACGTATGTGGAAACGTAGAAGACGAATATCGAAGAGAAGAACTGGAAAGTCAGCTGAAAACAGAATTTATCAGTGCACTTCAGCCGGCATTTGGAAAATTATCGGATCTGGAATTACGTCCGAATCAGATCGTCACTCATAATACAGAACTGGAAAATGCCATGAATGAATCTCTGTCCGCCAAGTGGGGACAGCTTCGTGGTCTGCAGGTAGTAAGTATCGCTCTGGGTTCCGTAACTTTACCGGAAGAAGATGCGGAGATGATCAAACAGGCACAGCGTACCGCGATCATGAGAGATCCTACCATGGCAGCAGCTACTATGGTTGGAGCACAGGCAGACGCCATGAAAGCAGCAGCATCCAATGAAGCAGGTGCAATGACAGGCTTTATGGGAATGGGAATGGCTATGAACGCAGGAGGCGGCGGTATGAATCCGCAGAATCTGTTCGCTATGGGTCAGCAGCAGGAAGAAGCCAGACGTCAGGAAGAAGCACAGAAAAAAGCCCAGGAAGAAGAGATCCGCAGACAGGTAGAGGCAAAACTCCGCGCAGAAGCAGCACAGCAGCAGGCAGCAGCTGCAGCGGCACCGGCTGCAGGTACCTGGACCTGCAGTTGTGGAAATATAGTAAGCGGAAAGTTCTGTCCGGAATGCGGATCCAAGAAACCGGAACCAAAACCTGCAGAAGGATGGAAATGCGCATGTGGCAATATTGCTACCGGAAAATTCTGTCCGGAATGTGGCGCACCGAAGCCGGCAGAAGAAAAACCAGCAGAACCGGAAGGATGGACCTGTTCTTGCGGAACTGTCAATCAGGGCAAGTTCTGTATGAACTGCGGAGCAAAGAAACCGGCGGATGCACCGTTATATCGCTGTGATAAATGTGGATGGACACCGGAAGATCCGAAAAATCCGCCGCGTTTCTGTCCGGAATGCGGAGATCCTTTTAACGAATCTGATATTCAGTAATCCGGAAGGGGGAAGAGGTATGGGTTTATTTGATAAAAAAGTATGTGATATCTGTGGTGAGAAAATTGGGCTGTTAGGAAACAGAAAACTGGATGACGGCAATCTGTGTAAGGATTGTGCAAAAAAACTGTCTCCCTGGTTTGAGGAGCGTCGTCACAGCACAGTAGAAGATATTAAGAAACAGTTGGCATACAGAGAACAGAACAAAGAAGCAGTTCGTAATTTCCGTGTGACCAGGGACCTGAAAGCAGACAATAATTACCATGTATTTATTGATGATAATCATCAGAAATTTGCGATTGGAACCAAGATGGATGTAGAGACCAATCCGGATATTCTGGATATTTCTCAGGTTACAAGCTGTCGTATGGATGTGGAACAGGATCGCACAGAAGAACAGTATCGGGATCAGAACGGCGAGATGAGAGATTATGTGCCTCCAAGATACAAATATTCTTACAAATACAAAATGATGATCGGCATCAACAGCCCTTGGTTTGATGATATGGATTTCCAGTTACATAATTTTGCCATCGATGCAAATGATCGCGGAAAGATCATGGCAGTAGAGCAGATCGGTAATCAGATCATCGCAGCACTCTCCGGCGGCAATATGGCAGGCAATATGAACAATGGAATGTATGGTCAGCAACCGGGGATGATGGGAAATACCCCAATGCATGGCAATCAGCAGCCGGGAATGATGAACCAGGGAGCATACGGTCAGCAGCCGGGAATGATGAATCAGGGAGCATATGGCCAGCAGGGCAATATGAATGCCGGTATGTATGGCCAGCAGGCAGGCATGATGAACCAGGGAGCATACGGCCAGCAGCCGGGAATGATGAATCAGGGCGCGTATGGTCAGCAGCCGGGAATGATGAACCAGGGAGCGTACGGCCAGCAGCCGGGCATGATGAATCAGGGCATGTATGGCCAGCAGCCGGGCATGATGAACCAGGGAATGTACGGCCAGCAGCCAGGAATGATGAATCAGGGCAGCTATGATCCGCGAGCAGGTGTTCCGAATCAGGATTACAGCCAGCCTGTACAGGGAAATCCTGCTGCAGCCGGTGGTGCCTGGGTATGCAGCTGTGGCGCATCCAACACAGGAAGATTCTGTGAATTCTGTGGACAGCCAAAACCAAATCAGTAATCTAAGCCTGTGTGTCCGTCCGCATTATATGCGGTCGACATTATACAAAAATATCTGAGCTACTGTCCCCGGAAAACTTTTTCGGGGACAGAGCGTAAAAAGGAGGGAGAGGGTGAGCTATGGCAGATATGATGGAGTACAAATGCCCTTCTTGTGGCGGAGCCATGGAGTTTGACAGTACGACTCAGAAAATGAAATGTCCCTACTGTGATACGGAAATGGAAGTAGCCCAGTATCAGCAGATGCAGGAGAAAGCCGAAGGAAATGCCGGTGGCAATCAGGGGGGCGATACCGGAGGAAACAATGAAAACTGGTCTGATATGGGCAACAATCAATGGATGGAAGGCGAGACAGACGGAATCCGGGTCTATGTCTGTCAGTCCTGTGGAGGAGAAATCGTTGCAGATGCCAATACCGGTGCAACAAGCTGTCCGTTCTGTGGAAACAGAGTTGTCATGAAAGGACAGTTTGCCGGAGATCTGAAGCCGGATTATATCATTCCGTTTAAGAAAGATAAAAAGGCGGCAAAGGCTGCTTATTTCAACCATCTGAAAGGGAAAAAATACCTTCCAAAGGTATTTAAAAAAGAAAATCATGTGGATGAGATGAAAGGTGTCTATGTTCCTTTCTGGATCTTTGATGTAGATGCAGAAGGAAGTGTCGCATATAACGGTGAGCGTATCACCAAGTGGAGAAATGGAGACACAGAGTACACAAAAACCGAAATGTATTCCATGCAGCGTGGAGGAAATCTGAGTTTCGCCCGCGTTCCGGCAGACGGATCCAGGAAAATGGATGATACTTTGATGGAATCCATAGAGCCTTTTGAATTCCGTGAGGCGGTTCCTTTCCAGGCGGCTTACCTTGCGGGATATATGGCAGATCGATACGATATGGACATGGAAGAACGTATGGAACGTGCCAGGGAGCGAGTGAAAAAAGCTACAGAAGATGCATTTCGAAAGACCCTGCCTCATATGGACCGTGTGACGGTAGCCAGCAGTAATGTAAATGTATGCAATGCCAGATACTGGTATGTACTGTATCCGGTATGGATCCTGAACACCACCTGGAATGGTGAAAAATTTACCTTCGCTATGAACGGACAGAGCGGAAAACTGGTAGGCAACCTGCCGATGGACAAAAAGCAGTTCTGGATCAGCGTATCGGTTCGCGGCGGTATCATCGGACTTGTGATCTATTTGTTACTTTGGATCATTGCACTGATGTAAGAAGGAGGGTGAGAATATGAAGCACAAATTAAAAATTACGATACTCTCCATTTTATTCGGATTGCTCTTCGGCATACCTGTATATGCGGACAGTAATACCTATATCATTGATCAGAGCGATGTGCTGGGGGAATATATTTCGACGCTGAACGAAAAAGCAGAAACAGTATCGGAAGAAGCGGGACTTCGCATTACCTGTATGATCACGAACACCACGGAGGGCATGGGAACTCCGGCAGTATCTGAGCAGGTGTACAAGGGACTGTTTGCCGATGATCCGGGCTTTATGCTGATCTACAGTATCGATGATCAGGAATGGTTTATCTACAGCTCAGGAATGGAGTCAGCTCCACTGACGGAGGAACAGGAAAATGAACTCTGGAACGAATTTGCCATTCAGGATTATTATGTGGATTGTGTAGATGCTTATCTGGATGCGGCAGCTGCTATCTGCAGCGTGGATTCTCAGGGAGTGGCAGAACCGGCTGCTACAGACAGCCAGGGCGATGACCAGACGGCAGGTGCCGATACTTCGGAAACTACAGAAGCTTCCGGTTCGAACACTCAGGAAGCCGGCAGCGCGATTCCGCAAGAAAGACAGCTTCCGCTGCTTGTGGATGATGCAGGTCTGCTGACTGAGGAAGAAGCAGATGCTCTGCTGGATAAACTGGAGGAAATCAGTGAAAGACAGGAATGTGAAGTGGCAGTAGTCACCGTGGATTCCCTGGAAGGAAAGACTTCACAGGATTATGCAGACGATTTCTATGATTATAACGGCTACGGATACGGAAAAGACGATGACGGTATCCTGTTGCTGATCAGTATGGAAGACAGAGACTATGCTATCACTACCTATGGTTTTGGTATCACAGCATTTACCGATGCAGGTCTGCAATATGTGGTAAATGATTTCAAACCTGCCTTAAGTGGCGGAAGGTATGGAGATGCCTTCAACAACTTTGCAGACTGCTGTGATAAGTTCCTTACCCAGGCCCATACGGGAGAACCATATGATGGGGATAATATGCCAAAAGGGACAGTCCATCCCGTATATATCCCCATCTCCCTTGCAATTGGTTTCCTGATTTCTTTACTGATAGGAAGATCGAAGAGTGCAAAACTGAAAAGTGTACGAAAAAAAGAATCAGCAGCGGATTACCAGGTGGCAGGAAGTATGCGCCTGTATCAGAATTCGGATGTGCTGGTTGCATCCAATGTGACATCCAGAGTGGTATCCAGCTCCAGCGGAAGTTCATCCGGCGGAAGCTCCACACACACAAGCTCTTCCGGAAGAAGCCACGGAGGAACATCCGGAAAGTTCTGATGGATGGAAACAATCGACAGCCAATATGAAAAAGGAAAAAGACGAATCATACATTTTCAGTAGATTCGTCTTTTTTGTGCGTGCAGATTGCGGGAATGATTTTTCAGACACGCTCTAAAGTACGTACATCTGGATAAACATTTGGTGTGTATGATAAGACAGGCATTTACCAATGGATCATTGGGAAAACTGTAAGAGAAAAAAGTAGCAGAGAAATGCACAGAGCGTTTGACAGTAATGTCGGGAAAGGGTAAAATAAAATGATGTGCGGTTAAAAGAATAGTATTTCACAAACATGGAAGAAATGGAGAAAAAATTATGGCATATTATCTCGTAGATTATGAAAATGTAAAAGCTGACGGAATGTACGGGGTGGATCAGCTTGGCAAGAAGGATTGTGTGTGTATTTTCTACAGTGAAAACGCATCCACACTTACCTTCGGTCTTCACGAAAAACTGAATCAGACAAAAGGAAAGATCGTATTACAAAAAGTTGAAGTCGGTGTGAAAAATGCACTGGATTTTCAATTGTCCACATATCTGGGATATCTGATCAGTGAAAATGAAGGTAAAAACGAGACATATTATATTGTGTCTGAGGATAAAGGTCTTGCGATCCTGACAGGTTACTGGGCAGAACGTGGAGAAAATGTGAAGACTGCGTCAGATATTGCAGCAGCAAAGGAAGATCTGGAAGAAGAAAAACCTTCAAAAACAGAAAAAAAAGAAAAGAAAGAAAAACCAGGAAACCCGGAAAAAATGGAAAAAGCGGAAAAGGAATCCGGTGAAGAGAGAGAAAAACCTGATCAGCAGAAGAAATTCCATGGAAAAAAACAGCAGAAGAAGGGAAATGCACATCCGGGGCAGACAACAAGACTGCAGGTACACACAAGAAAACAGGAAACAAAATCACAGAATCCGGCGCAGCAGAAACCGGATGTGGAAAACACAGAGATTCCGGTGGCAGAAAAGGTGCTGACAGAAGAGAAACAGGAACAGCAGGTAAAAGAAGTTGCAGTCCGTCAGGAGAATAACGGTGCAGAAATCAGAAAACCGGAACATCGCAAATACAGAAAATACCACAATTACCGGAAGTATCCGCAGAAAAACAGAAAAACACAGGAATCTTCCAAGGTAATCCGTCCAATCCTCTCAGCAGGAGAATAAAAAAAGAAAAGGATAAGTCATATGATAGCGATAATTGAAAAAGTATATCAGTTTTTATGGGGTGACTGGATCGTGCTTCCGCTTCCGGGAGGAAGTTCTTTTCGGCTTTCCCTGCTCGTAATGATACTGATTCCGGCAGGAATCTGGTTTACGATCCGGACGAGATTTCTTCCCATCCGTCTGTTTCCGGATATGCTGCATACATTGTTTGAAAAAAAGGAAAAGGCGGAAGGGGAGAGCCATAACAGTACATTGTCGGCATTACAGACACTGATCGTCTCTACCGCTACACGTGTCGGTATGGGAAACCTAGTCGGTGTGGTTGCGGCAATTTCCGCCGGAGGAGCGGGTGCGGTTTTCTGGATGTGGGTGACGGCACTCATCGGCTCGTCCACGGCCTTTGTGGAAGCAACTCTTGCACAGATCTATAAAGAAAAAGACCCGGTATATGGTGGCTACCGTGGTGGACCGGCCTATTATATGCACAGATTCATACAGGAAAAGCGGGGAGGAAAAAAGAAACGTTATGTGGGAATATCCGTTCTCTTTGCAATCTCCGGACTGATCTGCTGGTGTGGAATCAGTCAGGTTATCAGCAATTCCGTAACTTCTGCATTCCATAATGCCTTTCACATTCCGCCAATCTATACCACAGTGGTTCTGGTAGCACTTGCGGCAGTGATCATTTTTCGAAAAACTGCAACGGTAAAAGTGCTGGATGTGCTGGTACCGATTATGGCAGGATGTTATTTTCTGATTACTGTGATTTTGATCTGTATGAATTTTTCTGCCCTTCCGGGGGTGTTTTCCAGAATCTTTGAGGAAGCGTTTGGTATTCGTCAGGCAGTGGCAGGAGGACTTGGCACGGTGGTGATGAATGGTGTGAAACGTGGTCTGTTTTCCAATGAAGCCGGTTCCGGCTCAGCCCCCTGTGCGGCAGCGGCAGCAGAAAGCGATCAACCGGTAAAACTTGGGCTGACCCAGGCACTGGGAGTTTTTATTGATACGATCGTGATCTGCAGCTGTACGGCGATGATCATGCTTCTGACGCCGGAAAGCCTGACCGAAGGGGCGGTAGGAATGGAACTTTTACAGGCAGCAATGGGCTACCATCTGGGACAGTTTGGTGTGATTTTCATTGCAGCGACACTCTGGCTGTTCAGTTTCTCCACTTTTCTCGGTATTTTATATTATGCAAGATCAAATATATCATATCTGTTTGGAGATGGAATGCTGCCGCAGAATCTCTATAAAGTACTTGCATTGGTGATGATGTTTATCGGCGGACTGGCAGCATACACGGTGGTGTGGGATCTTGGAGACGTCGGCGTGGGTCTGATGACCGTGTTTAATATTATTATGCTTTATCCGATGTCCGGAATCGCCATGAAGGCACTGAAATCTTATGAAACAGAGAAGAAAAACAGAAAAAAAGGATAAAAAACACAAGATATGGAAATTGTTCCTGAATAAATACAATATCTGCCAAAAATTGTACAAAATTGCATACATGCCTATATTTCATGGATTTGGGATTATTTTCTATTTGTTTTTTGAAAAAAGTGATGTTATACTACACTTGACAAAAAGATAACAATTCAAATACACACAAACACAGGAGGATATGCAATGGCTAAGTTTGAACAGTGGGAAGGCTTCCAGGGTAAAAACTGGGTTAATTCCGTAGATGTACGTGACTTCATTCAGTGCAACTACACACCATATGACGGAGATGAAACTTTCCTGGAGGGACCTACAGAGGCAACAGATAAACTGTGGGGAAAACTGCAGGAGCTGCAGAAAGAAGAACGTGCAAAAGGCGGCGTTCTGGATATGGAAACAGAAGTAGTTTCCGGTATCACAGCATATGGCCCGGGATATATCGATGAAAGCATGAAAGATCTGGAAGCAGTCGTTGGTCTGCAGACAGACAAACCGCTGAAGAGAGCATTCATGCCTTACGGTGGAATCAAGATGGCTGAGAAAGCCTGCACAACACACGGATATACACCGAGTGAGAAACTGCATGAAATCTTCACAAAATATCATAAAACACATAACCAGGGTGTATTCGATATCTATACTGACGAGATGAAAGTTGCCCGTCACAATAAAATCATTACCGGTCTGCCGGATACTTACGGTCGTGGACGTATCGTAGGCGATTACCGTCGTGTAGCTCTGTACGGTATCGATTTCCTGCTGGAGAAAAAACACTACGATATGAAACGTTACGAAAGACATGGAATGAAAGGAACTGATTTCCGTCTTCGTGAAGAACTTGCAGATCAGATGAAAGCTCTGAACGAAATGAAAGAAATGGCTGCATCTTACGGATTCGATATTTCCGTACCGGCGAAAAACGCAAAAGAAGCAGCACAGTGGCTGTACTTCGGATATCTGGCAGCAATCAAGACTCAGAACGGAGCAGCAATGAGTGTTGGTCGTGTATCCACATTCCTGGATATCTATATCGAGAGAGACCTGAAAGCAGGCGTTCTGACAGAGAAAGAGGCACAGGAACTGATCGACCATATGGTTATGAAGTTCAGAATGGTAAAATTCGCAAGAATTACTTCCTATACAGAACTGTTCTCCGGTGACCCGGTATGGGCTACTCTGGAAGTTGGTGGTATGGGACAGGACGGACGTTCCATGGTAACAAAGAACGATTACCGTTTCCTGCATACTCTGGAAAACATGGGACCGTCTCCGGAACCGAACCTGACTGTTCTTTATTCTTCCAGACTGCCGGAATCTTTCAAAGATTACGCAGCAAGAATTTCTGTAACAACAAGTTCCATCCAGTACGAAAACGACGATGTTATGCGTCCGGTATGGGGCGATGACTACAGCATCTGCTGCTGTGTATCCGCTACTCAGACCGGTAAAGAGATCCAGTTCTTCGGTGCACGTGCGAACCTGGCAAAATGCTTACTGTACGCAATCAACGGTGGTATCGATGAGAAGACAAAAGTTCAGGTAGGACCTGCTTACAGACCGATCACAGCTGAATATCTGGATTATGACGAAGTAATGGAACATTACGATGTTATGATGGACTGGCTGGCAAAACTGTATGTAGATACTCTGAACATGATCCACTACATGCATGACAAATATTACTACGAAGCAGCAGAGATGGCCCTGATCGATACAGATGTAAGACGTACATTTGCTACCGGTATCGCTGGTTTCTCTCACGTAGTAGACTCTCTGAGTGCTATCAAATATGCAAAAGTTAAAGCAATCCGTGATGAAGACGGTGTGGTAGTAGATTTCGAGACAGAAGGCGAATTCCCAAGATACGGTAACGACGATGACCGTGCAGATGATATCGCAATCTGGCTGCTGAAAACATTCATGCACAAACTGAACAAATGCCACACATACAGAGATTCTGAGCCGACAACATCTATCCTGACTATCACATCCAACGTAGTATACGGTAAAGCTACCGGTACTCTGCCGGATGGTAGAAAACTGGGCGAGCCTCTGGCACCAGGAGCTAACCCATCTTACGGCGCAGAGAAGAGCGGCCTGCTGGCTTCCCTGAACTCTGTAGCAAAACTGCCATACGAACTGGCACTGGATGGTATCTCCAATACACAGACCATCAGCCCGAGCGCACTGGGTCATGACGATGACGAAAGAGTCAACAACCTGGTACACATCCTGGATGGTTACTTCGATCAGGGTGCACATCACCTGAACGTAAACGTATTCGGTACAGAAAAACTGATCGACGCTATGGAACATCCGGAGAAACCGGAATACGCAAACTTCACAATCCGTGTATCCGGATATGCTGTTAAGTTCATCGACCTGACTCGTGAACAGCAGCTGGATGTTATCGCAAGAACCTGCCACAAAACAATGTAATTTGTCTGACAGATTCAGGTGAATAAACAGTAATATAAAATAAAATCGTTTGGCGGTGCAGTGAAAAACTGTATCGCCAAATGTTTTCTATGGTAAAATATAAAAGAAAAAGAAAAAATGGAGGAGCTTATGTCAGAAGAAAAGAAAGAACTGACAGGATATATTCATTCACTGGAAAGTTTCGGTTCCGTAGACGGACCGGGAGTACGATATGTGATCTTTGTGTCCGGATGTGCGATGCGCTGCCAGTTTTGCCATAACCCGGATACCTGGGATATGAAAGTTGGAACGCCTTACACCGCAGATGAACTGCTGAAAAAAGCAGTCCGCTACAAAGGATACTGGGGAAAAGAAGGCGGAATCACCGTCTCCGGCGGCGAACCGATGCTGCAGATCGATTTTTTGACAGAACTTTTCCGGAAAGCCAAAGCCCAAGGCATCCACACCACACTGGATACCAGCGGCAATCCATTTACCAGAGAGGGCGAGCGCTTTGAGAAGATCAAAAAACTTCTGGAAGTGACCGATCTTGTGATGCTGGATATCAAACACATCGATGATGAACAGCATAAGATCCTCACCGGTCAGACCAACCGGAACATTCTGGATATGGCAAGATACCTTGATGAAATCGGAAAACCAATGTGGATCCGACATGTACTGGTACCGGAACGAAGCGACAAAGACGAATATCTGATTCGTCTGGATGCATTTATCCAGTCTCTTCACAATGTACAGAAAGTAGAAGTACTGCCGTATCACACACTGGGCGCGTACAAATGGAAAGAACTCGGTTATGAGTATCCGCTCGAAGGCATCGATCCGCCAACCCAGGAGAGAATCAAAAATGCAAATCAGCTGCTGCATACAGGAGCGCGGGTTTAAAGTGTTTACAGGGCACATTATAATAGGAAATGTCATGAAAAAAGCAAAGCATTTTTCATGACATTTTTTTCTTTACCCTTTCTGCATTTTCATGTATACTGTTTATGATAGGTGAATTATGTCCAATATTGTAAACATCAAGAATAAAGAGGTGATTGAAATACATGATTAAAATAAAAGAATACGTGATGGCAGAAAGCCTGGAGCAGGCGTATGAATTGAATCAGAAGAAGCGAAACTGTATCATTGGAGGCATGCTGTGGCTGAAGATGGGAAGCCGGATGGTTCCGACAGCCATCGATCTGTCCAATCTGGGATTGAATACCATCGAGGAAAATGAGGAAGAATTTTCCATTGGTTGTTTGACAACTCTGCGGCAGCTGGAGCAGCACGAGGGACTGAATAGCTACACAAACGGTGCAGTCAGTGAGAGTGTAAGAAGTATAGTCGGTGTACAGTTCCGGAATCTGGCAACCGTTGGCGGAAGTATTTTCGGAAGATTTGGCTTCTCGGATGTACTGACCTGTTTTCTGGCACTGGATACCTGGGTGGAACTGTACAAAGGCGGCTGCATCCCACTTGCCGAATTTGCCAGGCAGAAACCGGACCGGGATATTCTGGTGCGCCTGATTGTGAAAAAACATGAGGATAAAAGTGTCTATCTGTCTCACAGAAATTCAAAAACAGATTTTCCGGTACTGACCTGTGGTATTTCGTTACGTGATGGACATGTCTATACGTCAGTCGGTGCCCGTCCGTCGAGAGCAGTCTGTCTGTGTGTGTCAGAGGCTGACTGGAAGAAAAAGGGCAGTGAAGCACTGGCCGGAGAACTGGCTGCGCAGTTTCCGACAGAAGGTAATATGCGTGCGGGAAAAGAATTCCGAAGCCATCTGGCAGAAGTTCTGATTGGCAGAGGGCTCAAACAGATAGAAAAGATGCAGGAGGTATAACGGTATGAAGATCCAGATGACGTTAAATGGTAAAAAAATCACAGAAGAGATTCAGCCGGGGATGCTCCTGCTGGATTTTGTGCGTGCCCATGGGTGTAAAAGTGTGAAAAGAGGATGTGAGACGGCAAACTGCGGGTTGTGTACAGTATTTGTAGATGACAAACCGGTACTTTCCTGTTCCACTCTGGTGGCGAGAGTATCCGGCCATAAAGTAGATACTCTGGAAGGACTGCAGGAGGAAGCGGCGGAGTTCGGTGCATTTATTGCCAATCAGGGAGCAGAACAGTGCGGTTTCTGTAATCCTGGCATGATCATGAACGCACTGGCACTGTTTCGTGAGAATCCGGATCCATCCGAGGAAGAAATAAAAGAATATCTGGCAGGAAATCTATGCCGTTGTTCCGGATACGAAGGACAGCTCCGGGGAATCCAGCAGTTTCTTGCTTATAAAAAAGAGAAAGAAGGTGCAGTATGCAGGTAGTAGGACAACCGGTGATGAAAAAAGATGCAATGGCGCTGGTAACAGGAAAACCGGTCTTTACACAGGATGTGGCTCCGGCTGACTGTCTGGTGGTAAAAGTACTTCGAAGCCCGCATGCCAACGCAAATATTCTGTCAATAAAAACAGATGCAGCAAAGAAGGTTCCGGGAATCGAAGCTGTGTATACCTGGGAAGATGTACCAACCCAGCGTTTTACCATGGCCGGACAGACCTATCCGGAGCCAAGTCCCTATGACCGTCAGATCCTGGATCAGCATGTACGCTATGTGGGGGATCCGGTGGCCATCGTAGCGGGAGAGAATGAGGAGTGCGTAGACAAAGCACTGAAAATCATTAAAGTACAGTACGAAGTTCTACCGGCCATTCTGGATTTTCACAAAGCCAAAGATAATGAGATTCTGGTTCACCCGGAAGAAAACTGGAAAGCATTATGTCCGGTGGGAGCAGATAATAAGCGCAATCTGGTGGCAACAGGAACCAGCGGTTACGGGGATGTGGAAGCCGTTTTCAAAGACTGTGAAGTGATGGTGGAAGAGACCTATCATGTAAAAGCAGATCAGCAGGCGATGATGGAGACTTTCCGTACCTGCTGCTTTATGGATGCTTATGGCAGACTGAATGTGGTGAGTTCCACACAGATCGTCTTTCATGTACGAAGGATCCTGTCCAATGCTCTGGGAATACCAAAATCAAAGATCCGTGTCAGCAAACCGAGAATCGGTGGTGGATTCGGGGCAAAACAGTCGGTGGTAGCGGAAGTTTTCCCGGCTTTTGTCACCTGGAAGACCGGAAAACCGTCTATGATCATTTACAGCAGACAGGAATCCCAGACCGCATCTTCCCCACGGCATGAGATGGAAGTAACCGTACGGCTGGGAGCAATGAAAAATGGTAAGATCCGTGCTATCGATGTATATACGTTATCCAATTCCGGTGCGTATGGGGAGCATGGTCCGACAACGGTTGGTCTGTCCGGACACAAATCCATTCCACTATACGAAGGATCTCTGGAGGCTCATCGTTTTTCCTATGACGTAGTTTACAGTAATGTGATGTCTGCAGGTGCATACCGTGGATACGGAGCAACTCAGGGGCAGTTTGCGGTAGAATCCGCTGTCAATCAGCTGGCGGCAAAGATCGGCATAGATCCTCTGAAGGTTCGTGAGATGAACATGGTACGTGAAGGGGTGCAGATGCATTCTTATTACGATGAGGTAAGTAATAGCTGTGCCCTGGATCGTTGTCTGGAGCGTGCAGCAAAGATGATCGGCTGGGAAGACAAATATCCGGCAAGAGATATGGGAAACGGTAAAGTGCGAAGCGTGGGAATGGCTATGTCCATGCAGGGTTCCGGTATCTCCGGTGTGGATGTGGGGTCTGCGGATATCAAACTGAACGAAGACGGTATCTACACCCTTGCAATCGGTGCGGCAGATATGGGAACCGGCTGTGATACGATTCTGGCACAGATGGTAGCAGAATGTATGATGTGCCCGATTGAAAATGTGATCGTCAGCGGTGCGGATACCGATACCTCCCCGTATGATTCCGGATCTTATGCATCCAGTACCACGTATATTACCGGACGTGCGGTAGAAAAGGCCTGCAGAAAATTACAGGAACGGATCGTGCAGGAAGCTGCAAAGATCCTGAACTGTGAAAGTGAGGAACTGGAATTCGCCGGAGACAGTGTAAAACGTCTGGCTACCGGTGAGGAAGTTTCGCTTACCCAGATCGGTACCAGTTCCATGTGCGGAAGTATCAATGCCCTGGAAGCTGTGGAAGACAGCAGCTCACCGGTGTCCCCGCCTCCGTTTATGGCAGGTATGGTAGAGATTGAACTGGATAAAGAGACTGGTCATGTAGAGGTTCTTGATTATGTGGCAGTTGTGGACTGTGGTACGGTCATCAATCCGAATCTGGCACGGGTTCAGGTGGAAGGAGGCATTGTACAGGGAATCGGTATGGCACTGTATGAGAATATTCAGTACAGCCCGAAAGGACAGCTGAGAAATAATTCCTTAATGCAGTATAAAGTTCCGACCCGTCTGGATATGGGAAAACTGCGTGTGGAGTTTGAGAGCAGTTACGAACCGACAGGACCGTTTGGGGCCAAATCCATCGGTGAGATCGTTATTAATACGCCATCACCGGCACTGGCGCATGCAATCTATAATGCAACAGGTCTGTGGTTCCGGGAATTGCCGATCACAAGCGAAAAGATTGCGATGGGACTCCTGAAAAAATGAGAATTCGAATGATTTATATGGCGGCTGGAAACAGCCGCCGTTTTGGCAGTAATAAACTATTTTATCCGATCGATGGGAAACCGATGTACCGGCATGTCCTTGAACGGCTGGCTGCAATATGCGAACGGCACAGTGACTGGGAAATTGTGCTGGTCAGCCAGTATGAAGAACTTCTGGAACAGGGAAGAACATTTGCCCACCAGACAGTATTTTCACCGGAAAGCAGGGACGGTGCGTCCTGGACTATAAAAAACGGGCTGAAGGAAGCAGATGATACGGAAGCATTTGTATTTTTTACAGCAGATCAGCCCTGGCTTCGCGAGAAAACTATGGAAGGATTTGTCTGCGAAATGGAAAAACAGCATGCAGACCTGGGCAGTGTCTGCCATGGTGAAACGCCCGGTAATCCGGTCTGGTTTTCCAGAAAATATCTTCCTGATCTCAGGGCACTCTCCGGAGATCAGGGAGGGAGAAAGATCCTGAAAAAGCATCCGGAAGAGATTCGCTGGTATCCGGTAGCACATGCTAAAGAACTGGAAGATGTGGATTATAATTTTGATAATAATTTGATTGTACCGGACGGGGCATGCTGATATAATAAGGGGGACGCGAAAAGATAAAACATAAAAGGAGATATCCATGAAAAATGAATTGTTTTCCATTGGTCCGATCACAATCTACGGATATGGACTGATGATTGCCATTGGTGTGCTGGCGGCATACTTCAGTGCCACGTACCGGTCGAAAAAATATGCGCTGGATCCGGACAAAGTCTTCTATGTGACGGTCTGGGCGGTGATCGGTGGATTTGGAGGAGCAAAGCTTCTATATCTGATCACGCAGCTTCCGGCGATTCTTAAAGATCCTTCCCTTTTGAAAGATGCGCGGAACGGTTTTGTGGTTTATGGAGGAATCATCGGAGGAATCCTTGCCGCATGGCTCTACTGTAAGGTGGCAAAACTGAAATTTATAAAATATTTCGATCTGGTTATGCCGTCGGTGGCACTGGCACAGGGATTTGGAAGAATCGGGTGTTTTCTGGCAGGATGTTGCTATGGAAAAGAGACGAACAGTGCATTTCATATTCTTTTCCACGATTCTGCTTATGCGCCGAACAACGTGCCGTTGATTCCGACTCAGCTGATCTCCAGCGGGCTGGATTTTCTGAACTGCATCTTCCTGATGTGGTTTGCAGGAAAGAAAAAAGGTGACGGACAGGTGGCAGGGCTGTATCTGGTTTGTTACAGTGTGGGAAGATTTGTCCTGGAATTCTTCCGTGGGGATCTGGAAAGGGGAAATGTGGGAAGTCTGTCCACATCCCAGTTTATCGCTATTTTCACTGCGATTGCCGGCGTGGTACTGTTTTTCTGGTTTGGAAAGAAAAAGGCACAGGGACCGGAAAAGAATATACAGGAAGAAAAGGTTGTGTAACTATTCAGCAGCCACTATCCCACGAGGTGTCTTGGCATGAATATGCCAAAATCCCGAGACATACAAGCAAAAATGACATCACCGAAGGTGATTTTTAATGCAATTTTTTCTGTACCTGTGAAGGTACTGAACAGTTACAAGGTTACACAAGAGGAATCGGATACCTTCCGCAAATCGCTGGGATTGGATTTGTGGAAGGTATTACTTCTGAAAAACGTTTTGTAAAACAGGAAACCGGAAGAAAGAGAACGACAGGTCAGAAAGGAGACAGTATGGAAGAATCTTATGAAAGTTTTGCCGGTGTATACGATCTGTTCATGGATAACATTGATTATCCGGCATGGTGTACGTATCTGACCGGTATTTTAAAAGAATATGGAATAGAAGACGGACTGATCGCGGAGCTTGGCTGCGGTACCGGAAGTATGACAGAACTTCTGGCAGCTGAGGGGTACGATATGATCGGCATCGACAATTCCCCGGATATGCTGGAGGTCGCCCAGGAAAAACGGGTGGAATCCGGTCTGGATATTTTATATCTGATGCAGGATATGCGGGAATTTGAACTGTATGGAACGGTCAGGGCTGTTGTAAGTATCTGTGACTGTATGAATTATATTCTGGAGGAAGAAGATCTTCTGGAGGTCTTCTGTCTGGCCAACAATTATCTGGATCCGGGCGGAATCTTTGTCTTTGATATGAATACTCCGTACAAATACCGGGAGGTCATCGGCAACACGACGATTGCAGAAAACCGGGAAGAGGGAAGCTTTATCTGGGAAAACTGCTTTGATGAGGAATCACAGGTCAATGAATATGCATTGACATTATTTATTAAAGAAGAGGACGATCTTTACCGGAAGCACGAAGAATTCCATTACCAGAAAGCATATGAGCCGGAGAGAGTGAAAGAATTACTGGAGGAAGCAGGACTGAAAGTGGAAGCAATCTACGATGCATTTACCAGAGAACCGGTACGGGAAGACAGCGAGAGAATCTATTTTATTGCGAGAGAGTGTACAAAATAAAGAAATTGCAGAAAGTATGAAAACTTCCTGGAAGCAAGCATGCGTCAGATTTCTGAACTTTTGACCCTGGTGTCATAATATTATATGAAAGAAAGGAAACAGATATGAGTGATTATATTGTAAGAGCAACCGCAGCCGACGGACAGATCCGCGCCTTTGCGGCTAACACAAAAGATGTAGTGGAGACCGCAAGAAAGGATCATAATACCAGCCCTGTGGCAACCGCGGCTCTGGGACGTCTGCTGACCGGCGGTGCGATGATGGGAATCATGATGAAAGGGGACAAAGATGTCCTGACATTGCAGATCAAGTGTAGCGGACCGATCGGAGGTCTGACGGTGACTTCCGATTCCAAAGGAAGAGTAAAAGGTTATGTAAACCATCCGGAAGTCATGCTCCCGGCGAATGCACAGGGAAAACTGGATGTGGGCGGTGCGCTTGGTCTTGGTGTCTTAAGTGTAATTAAGGATCTGGGTCTGAAAGAGCCGTATGTGGGACAGACGGAATTAAAGACCGGTGAGATCGGAGATGATCTGACCTATTATTTTGCAAGCAGTGAGCAGGTGCCTTCCGCAGTAGGACTTGGCGTACTGATGGAGAAGGATAATACTGTCCGCCAGGCCGGTGGATTTATCGTGCAGCTGATGCCGAACGCAGAGGAAGAAGTGATTGAGAAACTAGAGAAAAATCTTGCACAGATCACTTCTGTTACCGAACTTCTGGATCAGGGTTATACACCGGAAATGCTGCTGGAAAAACTGCTTGGTGATATGGATCTGGAGATCAATGAGAAAGTGCCGACCAGTTTCTACTGCAACTGTGACAAAGTAAGGGTTGGAAAAGTATTGATCAGTCTGGGAGAAAAAGAACTGCAGGGCATGATCGATGACGGTGAAAACATCGAACTGAATTGTCATTTCTGTAACACCAACTATACCTTCAGCGTAGAAGAACTGAAAGAACTGCTGGAACTTGCCAGAAAATAGGCGGAAAGGAAATATATGAGACACGGATTTATCAAAACAGCAGCCGGTACACCGAAGATTCAGGTGGCAGACTGTGTATACAATGCAGGGGAGATTCTGAAGCTGATCCGGCAGATGGAAAACGAGGGTGCAAAGATCATGGCATTTCCGGAGCTTTGTATCACTGGATATACCTGTCAGGATCTGTTCTGGCAGACATTGCTTCTGGACAGTGCGAGAGAGCAGCTGATATGGCTGGCAAAGGAGACCAGTCAGGTGGACGCGCTGATCATTGTAGGCCTTCCATGGGAATATAATGGAAAATTATATAATGTGGCAGCTGTCTTAAACAGAGGAACCATTCTTGGTCTGGTACCGAAGACGAATCTGCCAAATTACGCTGAATATTATGAGGCAAGGCATTTTACACCGGCGGATCAGGACTCCCATATGGTTAAAATTGACGGGGTGGAAGTACCATTTGGAACAAAACTTCTGTTTTCCTGCCCGCAGATGACAGGAATGAAAGTGGCTGTGGAGATCTGCGAGGATCTCTGGGTACCGAATCCGCCGAGCGTGGCTCATGCACTGGCAGGTGCGAATGTGATCATCAACCTGTCAGCAGGGGATGAAATCACCGGAAAAGATACCTACCGGAGAGAACTGGTAAAAGGACAGTCGGCGCGCTTGATCTGCGGTTATATCTACGCAACGGCCGGGGAGGGAGAATCTTCTACGGATCTGGTATTTGGCGGACACAATCTGATCTGTGAAAACGGCTCCATCTTAAAAGAGGCAAAACGTTTTATCAATCAGACAATCTACGGTGATCTGGATATCCGGCGTCTTGTAACCGAGCGAAGGAAAATGACAACTTATCCGCCGGCAGATACGGCCGGTTATCAGGAAATTATATTTACACTGGAGAAAGAAGAAACCAGACTGACCAGAACTTTTCCGAGAAAACCGTTTGTACCGTCCGGAAAAGAAGAAAGGGAAAAACGATGTGACGAGATTCTGACGATTCAGGCAATGGGACTGAAGAAACGTCTGGAACATACTCACAGCCAGAGCGCTGTCATTGGTATCTCCGGCGGACTTGATTCCACACTGGCACTGCTGGTGACAGCCAGAGCCTTTGATTTTCTTGGCATGCCAAGGGAAAAAATTACGGCAGTCACAATGCCGTGTTTCGGAACTACTGACAGAACGTATCGTAATGCCTGCGATCTTACCAAAAAACTTGGTGCGACCCTGCGGGAAGTAGATATCCGTGAAGCCGTAACCATTCATTTCAGGGACATTGGACATGATATGGAAAATCACGATGTGACATACGAAAACTGTCAGGCGAGAGAACGTACGCAGGTGATCATGGATATCGCGAATCAGGCGGGCGGTATGGTGATCGGAACAGGTGACTTGTCGGAACTGGCACTTGGATGGGCAACCTATAACGGAGATCATATGTCCATGTATGCGGTTAATACGTCAATTCCGAAGACACTGGTACGCCATCTGGTGCGGTATTATGCGGATACCTGTGGAGATGATCGCCTGTCCGAGATTCTGCTGGATATTCTGGATACGCCGGTAAGCCCGGAGTTGCTTCCGCCAAAAGACGGCAAGATCGCACAGAAAACAGAAGATCTGGTGGGACCGTATGAACTGCATGATTTCTTCCTTTATTATATGCTTCGTGCAGGATATGAGCCGGATAAGATTTTCCGGATCGCAGTGCAGACTTTTGACGGTGTGTATGACCGGGAAGTGATCCTGAAATGGTTAAAGAATTTTTACCGGAGATTTTTTATGCAGCAGTTTAAGCGCTCCTGTCTGCCGGATGGACCGAAAGTCGGTACCGTAGCCGTATCGCCAAGAGGAGACCTGAGGATGTCTAGCGATTCCTGTGTGCGTATCTGGATGGATCAGGTGGAAAAACTGTCATAATAGTGAAAACGGATGGATAACTTCTGAAAATGTATTTTGCAGTCAGTAAGAAGGGAAAGGAATAAGACGGCAGATGAAGGAAACGGGAGAACAGATGAAACGTCTGATGGAAAAGATACAGATGCCGGAAGAAGGAATTGCACAGCTTCTGGAGGCAAGAAAAGAACTGGAAGAAGCAGATCACTGGGATGTGATCGTACAGACGGCAGAGCAGGTGATGGAAGCAGACGGAGAACTTTCCGTTCTTACCCAGGCACTGGCAGAGACAGAAGCCAGAGAAGAAGCACTGGGAGTGAACCGCTATCTTCTGGATGCACTGATGTTATGGTGTTGCTGGGAAGAAGTGAAAGTGCGTTATGAAAAACAGGGACTGCCTGTGGAAATTTACTATAAGAGTCTGGAAGATATGAAGTGGAAAATGCTGGAGTGTTATGAGATTCATGGCGTATACGGCAATTTTGTAGGTCACTGGTATGACGGATTCTTCAATCTGACCAGGTTCGGACTGGGCCGTCTGCAATTTGAACTGCGCCCGTTTGAGGGAAAGAAAGACTGTGGACTGGATGGTGTAAGGATTCATCCCGGGGATACTGTCATTAATATGCATATTCCATCCGCAGGTCCGATGAAACCGGAGCTTCTGGAGGATGCCTTTGCACGGGCAGAAGCATTTTTCAAAGACTACTTTCCGAAAGACTACAGGGTGTTTGGTGTGGAATCCTGGCTGATCGATCCGGATCTGGTACAGATTCTTCCGGAAGGGAATATGAAAGCGTATGCCAGGCGTTTTCATTTGATTGACACAGAAAAAAGTGATGAGATTTTCCCGGATGGTTGGAGAGTATTTGGTGCAGAATGGAAGAAGAAACCGGAAGAATTGCCCCGGAAGACCGGGCTGCAGAGAGCAATTGCAGACTATCTGCAGCAGGGAGGCAGACTGGGAAGCGGCTATGGCATATTTATCCGGAAATAATAACGGGATGGAAGCTATTGCTGCAGAACAGAAGCTTTGGCAAGGGCACTTTTGATGGCTTCTAAAAGCAACATGGAAGTATATTTGTTATCGTCTTCGTAGGTGATATCTTCCAGAGACTGTTTTTCATAAATCTGGGAGGCGAGTTCTTCGAGTGCCGGTTTCATCAGTGGATACATGGCAGCGGTGGATTCACTTAAGTTTACCAGTTCGATGGAATTGATGTGGTTGCTGTCTACGGTTACCTGCACATCGAAGGTATTGTCATTCAGTTCAATGGCGGTGCTATAGACGCCCGGAAGATATTGCCCGGTGAGGGCAGAAGTTGTCTGAACAGAGGCAGCGGTTTCTTTGTTTTTTGATGGTCCGAACATGATCAGAAGAAGAATGATCATCAGGAGACCGAGTAGGAGAAAGATAGCGGTATAGATCACTTCTTTCATATGTAGTACAACAATCCTGGTTTTGGAACTCATAGTACACACTCCTTTTCCGATGCTTTTCTATAGTGTATGAGAAATGGTGTGATTTTATGAAATATGGGCTTCCGGAAAATTGAATGGGAAACTTTCAGTAGTACAAGAAGAAACAGGGGGAAGAAACGATGGGAATGGATGCCTGTATGCTGTGTCCGAGAATGTGCGGCGTAGACCGGGAGTCCGGAGAGAAAGGTTATTGCGGAATGGACAGAAAACTGCGGGCGGCGAGAGCTGCACTTCATATGTGGGAAGAACCCTGTATCTCAGGAACACGGGGATCTGGTGCTGTATTTTTTTCCGGCTGCAGTCTGCGGTGTATTTTCTGCCAGAATTATGAAATCGCACAAGGAAACTGTGCCAGGGAGATTTCCGGGGATCGTCTCAGTGAGATTTTTCTGGAACTTCAGGAACAGGGAGCAGCGAATATCAATCTGGTAACGGCGACACATTTTGCACCGGCTGTGATCGGAGCACTGAAAAAGGCAAAAACGCAGGGAATGTATCTGCCGGTGATCTACAATTCCAGTGGTTATGAACGGGTGGAAACGGTGCAGATGCTTGAAGAAGTCGTGGACGTGTGGCTGCCCGATTTTAAATATATGGATCCGGAGCTTGCCTTTGCCTGTTCGAAAGCGAAAGATTATCCGGAAGTTGCGGTGGCAGCGATCCGGGAGATGATGTTGGCCGGAGGAAGGTGTGAATACGATGACAACGGTTATATTCAGAAAGGTGTGATCGTCCGCCATCTGATCCTGCCGGGCCATACGAAAAACTCCATAGCAGTGCTTGATGAGTTATATGAAACATATGGAAAGGACCTGACCATCAGTCTGATGAATCAGTATACCCCCCTTCCTCAGGTGCGTGATATCCCGGATCTGAACCGGAGGGTGACAAAACGGGAGTATGAAAAGGTACTAAATCATGCACTGGATCTTGGTATTACACAGGGGTTTTTTCAAGAAGGCGGGACAGCAAAAGAAAGTTTCATTCCACTTTTTGACTATGAAGGGTTATAATGCAATCAAACAGAACGGGAAGCTGCATATTCCGTGTGAACCAATCAGAAAAATGTAAAACACAGTTACGACCCCTGCCGGTAAAAAGACAGGGGTCGAACTGTCAGAGAGAAGAAGACAGACGAAAAGATGCTGAGCGCAGGCAGAAGCAGGAACAAAAAAGGAGGAAAAGATCCATGGCACTGCAATTTGTAACAGGTAATTCGGGAGCTGGAAAATCTTTTCAGTTATATCAGAAAATCTTACAGGAAGCCGGAACACATCCGGAGAGAAAGTATCTGGTGATCGTACCGGAACAGTTTACGATGCAGACACAGAAGGAACTGGTAGCTTTGAGTCCCCGTCATGGAATCATGAACGTGGATATTTTAAGTTTTGACCGTCTGGCACACCGGGTATTCGCGGAAGTAGGCGGTGATCAGACACCTGTTCTGGAAGACGTGGGGAAAATTCTTGTACTGGAACGCGTGGTGCAGGAACAGAAGAAAAAGCTGGGAGTTCTGGGTAGCAGTCTGGAAAAGCTGGGAACCGTCAGTGAGATGAAATCACTGTTATCTGAGCTGATGCAGTACGATATTCATCCGGAAGAACTGGATGAGATCGGCAATCTGGCGAAAGAAAGACCGTTGCTGTATCACAAATTAAAGGATGTGCAGACCATTTATCAGGGTTTTTTCGAGTTTTTGAGAAAACGGTATATCACGGCGGAGGAAGTTCTGGATCTGTTGTGTGAGAAAATCGGAAGTTCCCGACTGGTGAGAGACAGCTGGATCGCTTTGGACGGATTTACCGGATTTACTCCGGTACAGAATAAATTACTGCGGGAACTGCTGAAACTGACACAGCAGGTATGGGTGACGGTGACGCTGGAGGAAAAGGTGCCTGTGGCACAGTTAAAACGTCCGCAGCAACTGTTTCGTATGAGTGGGGAGATGGTGGAGTCGCTGACCAGGATGGCAAAGGAAGAACGGGTGGAAATTCTGGATCCCTGGTGGGTGCGTCCGGGAGAAAACAGCCGTTTTTGCAAGGCACCGGCACTGGAATTTCTGGAACAGCATCTGTTTCGATATGATAAACGGCAGTACCGGAAGGAACAGGAAGAGGTACAGATTTTTCAGGCTGCAAATCCAAAAGAAGAGATGGAAGAAATCGCCAGAAGGATCCGCTTGCTGGTGCGGACAAAGGGCTACAGGTATGGGGACTTTGCCGTGATCACAGGGGATATGGCGACGTATGGAAGTTATGCCAGACAGGTCATGGAACAGTGTGAGATTCCCTGCTTTATCGATGAAAAACATTCTATTCTGATGAATCCGTTTGTGGAGTATATCCGGGCGGCTGTCAATCTGGTGGTGGAGTATTTTTCCTATGAGAGTATGTTCCGTTATCTTCGCTGTGGGCTGTCCGGGATTCCGGTTTATCAGGTGGATCAACTGGAAAATTACTGTATCGCTGTGGGAATCCGCGGGGAAAAACAGTGGAAGGATCACTGGGTAAGACGGTACCGGGGGATGGAAGAAGGCAGTATCGAAGGAATCAACCAGATCCGGGAACAGGTCTGGAAAAAGATCGGTCCTTTTGCGGAGTATATGAAAGAAAAAGAGCACACAGTGGAAGAACGGACACGGATGCTCTATGAGATGATCGTAAAAGATGATATTCAGGAACGGTTATCTGAGAAAGAACGGGAATTTGCTACACAGGGCGATCAGGCGATGGTGAAAGAATACAGCCAGATTTACGGAATGATCATGGAACTTCTTGATAAGATGGTGCAGATGCTTGGCAGCGAGACGATCACGGCGAAGGAGTACGGACAGCTTCTCGATGTGGGATTTCAGGAGATGCGGGTGGGCATCATTCCACCGACGGCAGATCAGGTACTGATTGGTGAGATGGAGCGTACCAGACTGAAAGACATCAAAGTACTGTTCTTTGCAGGCGTCAACGACGGAATCATCCCGAAACACGGAGGGAAGGCAGGTCTGCTGTCTGAGTCAGATCGGGAATTTCTCGACAGCCGTCAGGTAGCACTGGCACCTACAGCAAGAGAATCCATGTATATCCAGCGTTTCTATCTGTATCTGAATCTGACGAAACCTTCCCGGTGTCTGTATCTTTCTTACGCTCAGTCAAATGCACAGGGGCAGGCACAGAGTCCGGCGTATCTGATCGCGCTGATTCTTCGGATGTATCCGAAACTGGTGATCCAGGATAATCCGAAAGACGAGATCAGCCAGATGCAGATGGCACAGCAGGCAACGGAAATTCTTCTGGCAGGACTTCGAAAGGATGGAGAACAGCAGCAGAACAATGGCTGGAGGGAACTGTTTTCCTGGTATCTGCGGTCAAAAGAGTGGAAGGAGCAGTGTCTTCGCTGGATCCAGGCGGCATACGAGGGCGCACCGGAGAGCAGCATCGGAAAAGCGGCGGCGGTGGCACTTTACGGGAAAGAACTGGAAAACAGTGCGACGGAACTGGAACGGTTTGCAGCCTGTGCCTTTGCACATTTTCTGCAGTATGGTCTGAAGATCGAGGAACGACAGGAATACGAATTTCGTCAGGCGGATCTGGGCAATGTGATCCATCAGGCACTGGAACAGTTTTCACGAAATCTCAAAAAAAATCGGCTGACATGGCGTAGTCTGACGGATCAGGAACGGGATCAGCTGATTGATACGAGTGTGGAGGAAACCATTCACGACTATGGCAATACGATTCTGGAGAGCAGTGCAAGAAACCAGTATATGATCCTGCGTGTAAAACGGATCCTGCGGCGGACGGTCTGGGCACTGCAGCAACAGCTGAAAGCAGGAAAATATGAACCAAGTCGGTTTGAAATCTCTTTTTCTATGGAGGAAGATCTGAAAGCATCGAATTTTCAGTTATCGGAGGATGAGCGCCTGCGCCTGCGGGGGCGGATTGACCGGGTGGACCGCTATGAGGAGGACGATACGATCTATGTGAAAGTCATTGATTATAAGTCCGGCAATACGGCTCTGGATCTTACTTCGGTGTATCACGGACTGCAATTGCAGCTTATCGTATATCTGAATGCAGCACTGGAGCTGGAAGAAAAGAATCATCCGGGAAAACATGCAGAACCGGCGGGGATGTTTTATTATCATGTCAAAGATCCACTGGTGGATGGAAAACCTGGGGATGAGGAAGAGGAGATTGAACGGAAACTGCTGGAAAAATTAAAGGTGGACGGACTGGTCCGGGCAGAAGAAAAGATCTTAAAGGATCTGGATCGGGAACTGGAAGCAGGGAAAAAATCGCTGGTGATCCCGGCAGCTTACAATAAAAACGGCAGCCTTTCAAGTCGTTCCAAAACGGCAAGCAAAGAACAGTTCGAAGAACTCTGTGCCTATGTCAACGATAAGATCCGTGAAAATGGAACACGGATCCTTGGCGGGGAGATGGAGAAAAATCCATATAAATTAAAACAACGGACCGCCTGCGACTATTGCAGCTTTAAGGAGATCTGCGGATTTGATGAAAAGCAGGAGGGAAACAGTTTCCGGAGACTTCCGACATTTTCCGATGAGGAACTGTGGAAGAAAATGAGAGAGAAAGGGGAGAAGGAAGATGGAAATGAAGTGGACACCGGAACAGCAGAAGGTCATTGAACTGCGGGACAGAAATATCCTGGTCAGTGCGGCGGCAGGATCCGGTAAGACCGCTGTTCTGGTAGAACGAATCCTGGGAAAACTGACCAGAAAAGATCATCCCATCGATATCGATCAGCTGCTGATTGTGACATTTACCCGGGCAGCAGCCGGAGAGATGAGGGAGAGACTGACGGAAGCTGTGGAGAATTATCTGGAACAGGATCCGGAAAATGAACATCTGCAAAGACAGCAGACGTTGATCCACAACGCACAGATCACGACGATCGACGGATTCTGCTCTTATGTGATCCGGAACTATTTTCACACCATCGATCTGGATCCCGGATTTCGCACAGCGAATGAGGGAGAGATCAAACTGCTGAAACAGGATGTGGCAAAAGAGGTGCTTGAGAGCAGTTACCAGGAGAGAACCGAAAGTTTTGAACGTTTTGTGGAGAGTTTTGCCACCGGAAAAAGCGATGAGGTGCTGACGGAACTGATTCTCCGGATGTATGAGTTTGCCATGAGTAATCCCTGGCCGCTGGAATGGCTGGACAGCTGTACGAAGGCATACGAGATCCGGACAAAGGAAGAGTTGGTGTCCTGTATATGGATGAAAAAACTGTGGGAGGATGCCGGACACCTGCTGGATCAGATCACTTATCTTCAGGAGCGGTGCAAAGAAGTGATCTACAGTCCCGGCGGACCATATATGTACGGAGAAGCGTTGGAACAGGATCTTTTGTTTCGAAGAGATCTGGAAGAGGCTTTCGCATCACAGGATTTTGACGGATGCAGAGTCCTGCTGGATAGCTGGAAGCCAAAAGCACTGTCACGAAAGAAAGATGACAGTGTGCAGGAGGATAAGCGGGAGCTGGCGAAGAACCTGCGGGATCAGGCAAAAGATGCTGTGAAAAAACTGCGGGAGAATTATTTTTATGAGACAACGGAGGAAGTGCTGGAAGAACTGGAACTTTGCAGGGAGCCGGTGCAGGAACTGATTCGTCTGACCCGTCGGTTTATCGAGACATTTTCGGAAAAAAAGCGGCAGAAAAATATCGTTGATTTTACAGATATGGAACACTTTGCGCTGGAGATCCTGGTCAAAAAAGAAGACGGGGAGATCCGGTATACCCAGGCAGCGGATGAGTTTTCCGATCGTTTTGAGGAAATCCTGATCGATGAGTACCAGGACAGCAATCTGGTGCAGGAGACTTTGTTGCAGAGTGTGTCACAGCTTCGCTTCGGGCGGCATAATCTGTTCATGGTGGGCGATGTGAAGCAGAGTATCTACCGGTTCCGCCTTGCCAGACCGGAACTTTTTATGGAAAAATACGAAACCTACAGTCTGGAAGACAGTGTATGTCAGAGGATCGACCTACACAAAAACTTCCGAAGCAGAGACGGAGTGCTCGAAGGGGTCAATCAGATCTTTTACCGGATCATGGGAAAGGATCTGGGAGCGGTGGAATACGATGCAGATGCGGCATTGTATCCGGGTGCGGTATTTGAAGAAAAGCCGGAGGGAGTACCGGAAGAACCGGCGTGCCAGGTGCTTGTGGCACAGACCGGCGCGGACGGTATGGATGAGAAGATGCAGGAACAGAGTGATCAGGAGCTGGAAGCACGGATGATCGGAGAAAAGATCCGCAGCATGGTGGGAACAGAACTGGTCTGGGATAAGAAAGAAAAACAGTATCGTCCCGCACGTTATCAGGACTGTGTGATCCTGCTTCGGACGATCACCGGCTGGGCGGAGAACTTTGTCAATGTGCTGATGGACATGGGAATCCCTGCCTATGCTACCTCAAAAACAGGATATTTTTCCACGACAGAAGTACAGACGATCCTGAACTATCTGCGGATCCTGGATAATCCGATGCAGGAGATTCCATTTACCGGTGTCCTGTTATCGCCGTTAGGCGGGTGCAGTGCGAGAGAGCTGGCACTGTTAAAAGCCTGCTATCCGCAGGAGAAAATCTATGGCTGTGCCTGGAACTATCTGCTGGAGGGACAGGACGGGGAGTTGTGTGAAAAACTTGGCAATTTCTGGTCTGTCTATGAAAAACTCCGTGAAAAGGTTACTTATACGCCGATCCATGAACTGATCGGAGAGATTCTGACAAAGACCGGGTATGGGTTATACGCAGGTGCGATGCCCGGCGGTGCACAACGGCGGGCAAATCTGCAGATGCTGGTGGAAAAAGCCATGGAATATGAGAGTACCAGTTACCGTGGGTTGTTTAATTTTATCAGGTATGTGGAACAATTGCAGAAATATCAGGTGGATTTTGGTGAGGTCAATATCCGTGGAGAACAGGAAGATACGGTGCGGATCATGAGCATCCACAAAAGTAAGGGACTGGAGTTTCCGATTGTCTTTGCGGCAGGGATGGGGAAACGGTTTAATATGTCCGATGCCAGCACCGGTCTGGTGATTCATCAGGATCTCGGTATCGGCATGCAGGCGGTAGACCCCAAGGAGCGGACGCAGGCATCGTCACTGGTACGGCAGGTGATCCAGAAACAGATCCGGCTGGAGAGTCTGGGTGAGGAACTGCGTGTATTATATGTGGCACTCACAAGAGCAAAAGAAAAACTGATCCTTACCGGAACCGTTAAAAAAATAGAGGATTATCAGGCAGTACAGGCGGAGGCGCGGGACTGGCAGGAAGAGAAACTTCCTTACGGCATGCGGGAAGGCGCGCGCTGCTACTGGGACTGGATTTTTCCGGCACTTGCCGGAGCAAACGAAGAGTTTCCGGTGCAGATCCTTGAGATGGAACATCTGATCACGGATCAGGTAACAGACCGGGAAGACCGGGTACGGCAGAGGGCCGCATACGAAACCTGGGATCCGCAGGAGGTGTTTGATGCGACGATCCGAAAAGATCTGGAAGAGAAATTTTCCTATGTGTATCCGTATGGATATCTGCAGGAGATTCCGGCGAAAGTCAGTGTATCCGAACTGAAAAAACAGGGAAGAGAAGAGCCGGAGGAAGAAACTGTCTATCTGTACGCGGAGAAAGAACAGGAGCCAATCATTCCTGATTTTATGAAAGAAGAACAGGAGCCACTGTTACAGGGGGCTGCAAGGGGAACGGTATACCACCGGATCCTGGAATGCCTGGACTACGCAAGAGTCGACTCACAGCAGGCGATCGAGAAGCAGATTGAAGAACTGCTGAAGGAAGAAAAGATCAGCAAAGAGACGGCAAAAGTGGTACGCTCCAGTCAGATCAGCTGGTTTGTGCGTTCGGCTGTGGGAAAACGGATGAAAGAAGCCTTTGTGCTTGGCACACTGCACCGGGAACAGCAGTTTGTGATGAGTATCGATGCCAGTGAGAGAAATCCCGCGTGGAATCAGGGCGAGCAGATCCTGGTGCAGGGAATCATCGATGCTTTCTGGGAAGAGGCGGACGGCCTGGTGCTGGTGGATTATAAAACTGACCATGTAAAAGAGGGACAGGAACTGATCGACCGGTATCAGAGGCAGATGCATTATTACAGTCAGGCGTTGGAGCGCGCGTATGGAAAAAAGGTAAAAGAGTGTTATTTATATTCATTTGCGCTTGGAAAAGCGGTTGCTGTGGAGGTGTAACCTCCGCGGCAGCCGCTTTTTGTAGATATTTAGAAGAAGTCTTAAGATATTTTAAAGATTCCCAGGATTTGTTGACATCTAATATTATACGGTGTATAGTATTAAATGCAAAACAACATACGGTCCGGGAAACCGGGGGAAAGGTATGAGCGGAGTCTTTTCGTGAAAACAGATCGGGAAAGCGTTCGAACATACAGAAAAAAGAAAAAGGGGTGCGATATGGTATTTAATACAGGAGCGGCTCTTTTGGATGCCATTGTTCTTGCCGTTGTCTCGAGAGAGAAGGAAGGCACTTACGGATATAAGATCACACAGGATGTGCGGAAGGTTATCGACATTTCCGATTCCACCCTGTATCCGGTGCTTCGCAGGCTGCAGAAAGATCAGTGCCTGATGGTCTATGATCTGGAATGTGCGGGGCGCAACCGGAGATATTATAAAGTAACCGAGCAGGGACTGGCCCAATTGGGGTTATACAAAGAGGAGTGGAAGAGATATTCATCCAATATTTCCATGGTTTTTGAGGGAGGAATCAACAATGAATCGTGAGCAGTTTATTGCACAATTAGCGAGACTTCTGCAGGATCTGCCGCCGGCAGAACGGCAGGAAGCCATTCGCTATTATCAGGAATATTTTGACGATGCCGGGGAGGAAAACGAGGATGCCGTGATCCAGGAACTGGGAAGTCCGGGAAAAGTAGCAGCAAGCATCAAGGCAAACCTGCAGTATGGCGGATCGACATTCGGAGCGAATGATACCGATATGGAAAATACAGGGACAGAAAGTCAGACGAAGGACGCCGATGGCTGGCAGCAGAATGGGCAGACAATGAACAGATGGAATCAGAGTACACAGCAAGGCTGGCAGAATAGCAGTACGCAAAGCCCGTATGCGATGCAGGCGAGAAAACCGAAACGCGGTGTTGGCGGATGGGCACTGCTCATCATTATACTGGTCTTTGCATCTCCGGTGCTTCTCGGCGTTGGCGGTGGAGCACTTGGCATTTTTATCGGAATCCTGGCAACCGTATTTGCCCTGTGGATCAGCTTTTTCGCCGTAGCGATTGGAATGATCGGAGGCGGGATCGCCGTTCTGATCAAAGGGATCCTTCATGCGATCAGTTCACCGGCAGCCGGACTGGTAAGCATGGGCGGCGGTCTGATCTGCATCGCACTGGGAATCTTATGCGCAGTATTTTTCCTGTGGTTTACCTTTCAGCTGTGTCCGCGTGTATTACGTACCACGCTGAATTTTATCTCAAGAATCGTACATAAAGGAAAGGAGGCAAGGGCAGAATGAAGCGTTTGAACAAAGGGTTACTTGTAACCAGCGGAATCTGCGGGGGACTCGGGCTTGCCCTTCTGATCTGCGGGATGCTTCTCGGAGGAATCCGGGGAGGAAATGATCTGGTGGATGCACTTTCCATCAACAGCGGGGATTTTCAGGAGATGAAAGATGAGGTTATGAGTGAAATCAGTGACCATACCAATTTTGATCCGGTTAACTGGTTTGTGGAATGGGTAACGGATATATTTTAAGCGTGGGTCGAAAAAATAACAGAGAGTAAAAATTTATATGATAAAAGGAGAATCAGAATATGGAAAATAAGAGATTATATCGTTCCTCAACCAATTATATGATCTGTGGAGTCTGCGGCGGAATCGGAGAATATTTTAACATCGATCCGACGCTGGTGAGACTGGCATGGGTGATCTTTTCCTTTATGGGAGGATCCGGAATCCTTGCGTACATCATCGCATCGATCATCATTCCGAAATAAAGAAAAACGTGAATAGAAAGAGAAAAAAAGGTCATACTTCAAGAGAAAAGGAGTGTGACTTTTTTTATGGGAAAAGAGAAAAAGATAAGCCGGGAGGATATCGCAAAGATGAGCCGGGAAGAGCAGATGAAATATGAGATCGCGCAGGAACTAGGACTTCTCGATCAGGTGCTTGAAGAAGGGTGGAAGACTCTGTCTGCAAAAGAGACAGGAAGAATCGGTGGGATCATGAACCGGAGACGAAAGCAGAAAGAAAAAGAAGGCGGGGTCAGTCATGGAAAAGAGCAGTAAACGCCTGATGCCAGAGATCAGCAAGGAGCGTGTTGCCATGTGGCGTCAGATGAATCCCGTCGGTCGTGATCGCATCGACTCCTTCCTGGCGAGCTGCCTGTCGGAGGATTGAGTCCGTCGTGATAAAATGAGCAGAATAAGAGAGTGCCAGATCGTGGATGATCTGGCTTTCTTTTTCGATATAAGAATGCCAGGCGGAGTATTCTGCCGGTTCATCAAAAAGAAACGGTTCCAGTAACAGGATGGTGGAAGTATGCTGGCATAAAAGATCCAGCACTTCCCGGTAAAAAGCAGAAAACTCCAGAGGAATCCTGGAGTGAGAAGTAAAAAGTTCCACGGGGATATCATTGACTCCGGCAAGGAGGGTGATCGCATCCCAATGACCGCCGATCCCATCCCGACGGAGCATCTGTAACACCCGTTCAATGGTAAATCCTTCATGTCCCCGATTTACAAATCTGGCGTCTACATATTCCGGTCTGCGGGCAAGGAGAGAGACATAGCCGTATCCAAGATTGGCAGGATCAAAAAGATGATCCGCATCGGTGATGCTGTCGCCCAGAAAAAGATACTGCTTCATATAATCCCTCCTTTGGTCATAATATTAGTTCGTGCTGTTTGTCAGCAGGGTATTCAGATTTAATTTTAAGATCCGGTCAAACTGTGTCAGCGAAGTATAGCGATAGCCATATGCAGCGGATTCAAACAGTACATAGAGATCGTCACCATCCACATAGATCTGTTCGAGTTTTGACGGAAAACGGATATTCTGCAGCATGGTGTCTTCTTCAAGAAGCATCTGCAGAGAGTTCGGAAATACTTTCAGGGATCCCGGAAGCACCCCGTAAGAGTGAGAGGTGAGGATCCTGTTTTTATAAAATGCCACACCCTGTGCCCGTTCTGTGATCACGCGCATCCCGGATGGCAGGGCAAGTGGTGTCAGCGAATCCACACCCAGCTGACCGGTTGTTATCGTGTCATCATCGACGGTACTGGTCTGTAAGGTTCCATCTTCGGTGATATCATATTCTTCCAGTACGCTTGCAGAATTGGAAGTATAATAACCGATATATAATGCATTATTATGATAGGTCAGAAAAGAATTCCGTGTAATTGCATACAGATCGTAAGACTGCGAGTAGGAAATCGGCTGATGGCTATTCTGAAAACAATAGTTTTTCAGCTGTTCCAATGTGATTGCATTGACCTGTGGAATACCACGGGACATACAGGAGATCCAGATGTTGTTATGAATCGTATCGTATGCGATCCCGCCGACATGGGATTTATTTCGAAGAACAATTTCTTTTACAAATTCATGGGTCTTTTTATCGATGACGTAGATGACAGAGTTATGCGTATTGGTATGACAGTAAGCAGTGACCAGAAGGTAATCTTCGGTAACGGCAAGTCCCTGAGGAGTCATGGAAGTACAGATGGAAGAAGTATTTTTTTCTCCGAAAACCTGTGTTTCTGTAGCATTAAGTCCAGGAATAATATAAGTACCATAATCAATTTCGGTAGCACGTCCGTATAAAGCTGCCCGTTTGACCTCCGGTGTCAGGGAAAGCAGATCCCGTCGGCTCTTAAAACTGTAGATTTCTTCCTGCACGGTGCCGGTAGCCATTGCCTCACGTTCCACCCGTCTGGTATATGCAGAAAAAAGGAGAATATATGAGGTAACTCCGATTCCGACCACAAGGAAAAAGACGAATATCCAGAAAATCCGGCGATGCTTTTTTGTGGATTTATTTTCTTTTTTGTGCCTGTTTTTCATAAGTTGTCTCCCAAGATGTGATGATACTGTCAATCTAACTGTTCAGTAGGTTATATTCCGCGAGATGATTTTAAATGCATGTTGGCTTATAACTGTGAAGGTACTGAAAAGTTACCTGTTAATCATATCTTATTTTAAGAAAAAATACAATTAAATATATAATATTCCTGAGTGGTTTAAAAATCTCCGGATAAAATGAGGAAGGGCCGATACCCTTTCGGATACCGGCCAATATGAAAAAGGAAATCTAAAAATAACTGTTACCACTTAATGAGGGGGAGGGTGTCACAACAGGCGATGTTGTGACATCCTTTAACAAAGTGTGGTTCGCTTTGTTGAGTATTATATTACATGGAAAATGTGATAAAAATGTGTCTATGTAATGAAGACTTTATAAAATTTCAAAAAAAAACAGAAAGAAATTCTTTAGATTTTCAAACCGCGATATCGGTTGATACACGCGTAGACTTCCTGGATTCGTGGCATGGCGAGGTTCGGAGCAAGCCGACCGCCCTCGGAGAGAATCTCGAGTCCTCTGTCGGATAATTCTGTATCAAGTCGATCTATGATCTGCTGCAGTGTGTCTTTCCCATTAAAAAGCCGACGTTCCGCATAGCAGAGAATAGCTGAAAGTGCCTGGATCTGTTCCTGATCAGCCAGCTGTTCGAGACAGCGCAGATCGATGGTATCGTGATTGACGGAGATACTGTCCATACCGAGTACCTTCATCTTCAGACGGCGATCCGGACGGAAAGCGGGATCAGGCTGAATCACACGGCGATAGTCTGCAACAGCACCTGCAGGAGCGGAGGGCTGAATAGAAGGGAAAGCTTCCGCTTCTTTTTTGGCAAATGCTGTGATATCCACCGGTTTGTAATGATCCATCTGTAAAATCGTATCTGCCACATGAAAATAAGATCCCGAACTACCGGCAACCAGAATCGAGGAGATTCCCTGTGTATCACTCAACCATTGCACACGCTCAATGAATGGTGTGATCGGTTCCTGATTGCGGTTGACTACCCGTTGCATCAGTTCATCGCGAATCATAAAGTTTGTGGCACTGGTATCCTCATCAATCAGAAGCAGGTGACTTCCCGTTTCCAGTGCTTCGATGACATTAGCGGCCTGAGAAGTACTCCCACTGGCATCTTCCGAATAAAAGGAATGGGTATCCTTGTGGTTCGGCAGATCATTGATAAAGAAAGAAATGTCTGTGTGTTTGATGCTTCGACCGTCCTCGGCACGGATCTTTACTGCGTCATCTCTGGTGATCACATATTCTCTTCCGTCTCCCGCAATATGGTTATAGACACCCAGTTCGAGCGCTTCAAGCAGAGTGGATTTGCCGTGATAACCGCCACCTACGATCAGCGTGATACCACACGGGATCCCCATACCGGTCAGCGGACCGTGGTTTGGAAGATGCAGTGTGACTGCCATGGAATCCGGTGAGACAAAGGAAATTCCGTTTTTCATCGGAAGAGGAGACACGCCGGATTCCCGCGGAAGAACAGCACCGTTTGCGACAAAAGCGGTAAGATTTCGTGCAGCCAGTTCTTTTCGGATAAAGGTCTGATCTTCGGCAAGTGCCCGCACCTGTTCCAGCTTCCGAGCATCCAGATTCCGGTAAAAAAGAGAAGCTTTCACACAGACCGGAAGAAAATCAAAGAGAATCTTGATCAGTTCACCGGAATTGACCGTACGTCCGTTTGCAGGAAAACCGACCTCCAGACGAAGAGTTAGATCACCGTTTTTTGCATCCATCGTGCAGGCGGAACGCTCCAGGATTTCCTGTCCGGGTTTTGAGATGGAGATCAGACCGCTTTTTCCGGAACCTTTGGCGCGAAAACTGTATTTTTCAATGTGCGCAGCAAATCCACGGATCAGCTGATCCTGAAGCGCGATCCGCATCTCGCGTGTCGCATACAGAGTCTCCGGGAAACCTGCCTGAGCACCTTTGATATGAAGGCTGAGCTTCGACGGTGCGGCAAAGGGATCGCCCTGTACATGGTCGATAGAGAGTACATAGCCCGGAAAACGGTAACTGCCCTTTGTGTCTTTATACGCCGGATAACTTTTACGGTTGATCCGGAAAAGAAGATCTTTTAGATCCTGAGAAGTATTTATCATGGTATTCATCCTTTCTGGAAAATTCCTTTGATACCGGATTGTTCCGTACGTCGTACTCTTTTAACCCCGGTATCATTCCATAAAACAGTATAACAATATTGTAAAATACAGACAAGCAGGAAGAAGGACTTTTGTTTACGGGATTTTGCAGTTATAATAAAGAACAGAAAACGTTCAAAAATGAGCAGAAGGAGAAATGGGATGGAGATCGAAAGAAAATATCTGATCAAAAAACTGCCGGAAGATCTGGCACAATATCCGCATATGGAGATGGAACAGGCATACCTTTGCACGGAACCGGTGGTGCGGGTGAGAAAAGAAGGAGAGGATTATGTGCTGACCTACAAGTCCAAAGGACTGATGGTGCGGGAAGAATATAATCTGCCACTGACAAAAGAGTCTTATGAACATCTGCTGGAAAAAGCGGACGGAACGGTGATCACAAAAACCCGTTATCGCATCCCGGAGAAGAACGGACTGACAATTGAACTGGATGTTTTTCACGGAAGATATGGAGGACTGCTTCTTGCAGAAGTGGAGTTTGCAACCGAAGAGGAGGCAAACAGCTACTGTCCACCGGAGTGGTTCGGAGAGGACGTTACGATGTCCAGTGCGTACCATAACAGCACGCTGAGTCAGAAAAAATAAAGAACAGAACGAAAAAGAGACTATTTTGTGATGCTTTCAAGGGGATACCTCAGTTTTCACAAAACAGTCTCTTTTTTACAAGAGCAACGGGTCAAAGTCTGTGCTTTTACAAAAACGTATCGACTATCGCGATTCGTCAGGTATCACGAAAATCAAACAGATCTTTCACCGGAACTTCCAGAACATCTGCAATATCAAAAAGTTTATTCAGAGAAATTGATGTTTTTCCATTTGGTGCCTCAATATTGCTGATATGTGTACGGCTGAGGTTTGTTGCCTCTGCCAGTTCTGCCTGTGTAAGTCCACGAAGTTTGCGATAATAAGCAATGGTCAGACCGAGAAGCCGAAACTCATTGATGCGTTTATAGTCCATATCCCTGTTCCTTTCTCCATACAAACAGACGTATCGCCTGTGTTTTTCTTAGCGTACAGCAGAATATATCGAAAAGAAACAATGTGAGAATTTGCAAATATAAAGTAAAATATTGCAAAATAGAGGAGAAATTTTAAAAATGCAAGAAAAGGACAGGCAGGTACACAGTTTCAGACTATTTTTCTTCTGTATCAGGAGAAGAGTTCATTCTGGGAGGACGGTAATGATAGACATCCTCATAAGATTCGAGTTCTGCTTCACTGACCGGCGCGGACGGAATCAGTCCGGTGCAGTCATGCGTGGATGCCGCATTGGACAGATAATCATAGGAATCGATCAGTTTCTGGTTTTCTTTCTCTTTCATGGGCGGTGACCTCCGTAAAGGTAATTATAGGATTAAAATATGCAAAAAAATATTTTTTATACAGAAGGGAAAGAACTGGTGGGATAAAAGCCTTTTTAAGACACGCTCTAGTACAGCGTTTTCAAAATAACTACACCATACTCTTGTTTACGAATCCGATTGCACAGGTCTAAAAGCCTCAGCGTAGCCCGCTACGCCTACGTTTTTAAACCTGCACACTCGAATCCGTATCCCGCGTGTATGGTATAGTTATTTATGAAACGCTGTACTAGAATATAAAAAGAGAAGAACATTTCAGAGAATCGTTCCCTAAATATTCTTCTCTTTTCTACATTATTTTACAGACGCTGCATATTTCTGCTTTATTTTAATTCCATGTTTCTGACGGAAAGCATCAATCGTAGCAAGTCCCGGTCCGGATACCGGGCGGATCCATTTGCCGGAATAAAGATGATGCTGCATCAGAGTATACCGGATCGGTTCGTCAATATAGCAGAAGGCAAAAACGAGAAGGAACGGCGCATGAAAATAAAAGTTCGAGAGATATACGAAAGGCAGAACCATCAGATACATAAACGTAATCTCAAGAATCGATCCAAATGCCGCATCGCCGGCGGAACGGTAGGTATCGTTCTGCGTCCAGTTTCCCATACGGATGATCGCTGCCATACTATAGATGATCAGCATACCGGTACCGATCCGATAGGATTCACCGGAAAGCCCCAGTGTATGTAACAGTGGGTTGTGGATCAGTAACAGGGTAAGACAGGCAACTGCGATGATGCCGCTGCACAGATAGACCAGACGCTTTGCTCTCTGATAAGCGACTTCGTGATTACCTGCGCCAACCTCTTTTCCGACGAGAACGGAGGCAGCATTGGAAAATCCGCTGAAAAAGGCGATAATCAGTCCTTCCAGGGTACGGAAGACGGCGACAGCAGCGATAGCCTGCTCGCTTTGACGACCGAGAACTATATTGATCAGCATATTTCCGACACCGATAAATACTTCATTACAGATGATCGGGAAACATTTTTCCAGGTACTGTTTTACATAGACTTTACTCCAGCGAAAATGTCTGGAAAACTCCAGGACATACGGGATTCTCTTATACAGAATGCAGATGACCAGAATCAGGACATTTACGATACCCGCCATAACAGTTCCGACGGCAGCTCCTGCTGCACCCATTTTCGGAAGACCAAACTTTCCGAAAATGAACAGGTAGTTGAAGAAACAGTTAGCGACAACGGAAGCGATACCGCCGTAGAGCGGAATCTTCACCTGTTCGATGGAACGGAGCAGAGCACTGGCAGCCATTGCGATGACCTGAAGCGGATAGGCAAATCCGACGATACGCAGATACGAAATCCCGATTTTCTGGATCTCCGGCTTGTCCGTGTACACACCCATGACAAATTCCGGTGCGAAGATGGCAAGACAGGCGAAAAGAACACCTACCGTCATCATGAAAAGCAGTGTCATTCCATAGGAACGGGTGATGCCGTCATGATCCCTGGCTCCCCAGTACTGAGAGAAAAACAGCATACCGCCGCCGACAAATCCCCAGTACCCTGCAAACATCAGGCTGGAAAACTGTGCACACAGACCAACGGCTCCAACAGCCTTTTCACCGATCGAAGCAAGCATGATCGTATCCACCATACTGCCTGTTGTGGTAAGCAGGTTCTGAAGTGCTACCGGTACTGCGATGATCGCAATGTGCTTCAGAAAGTAGCCCCAGTCAAAGTTTTTGTGATTCATTTGTAAAAACCTCCAATAACATATAATGTAGCATTATGCTCCCAGTGTAACAGTTTTTGAAACGGAAGTCATTAAAAGAAGTCAGAAAAACAGCACAAAAAAATCCTAACGTTTTCATGATTTTGTACAGGAAAACAGCTGTCAGGAAATGCCCTGTCCTGTTAGAGCGTGTCTGAAAAATCATTTCCGCAATCTGCAAGCCCCACTTTGCGGTATATTTTACCCTCATTCGGTTGCCGTAGCCCGCTACGCCGCCCTCATTCGGATAAACTCTCCCACAAACTGGAACTTGCAGCTCACGAAAAGCCTTTTTCAGACACGCTCTAGCCCGGATGAACCTGAAGAGTTACTGTTCACTGGTAATATTCCGCGAGGCGTGTTGCTGGCACGGAATGAACCGTAATCCTGAATATGATGAATCCTGCAACTACAAAATGCAAATTGTCAACAATTCCATTATCTGGTATAATGAGCATATTAAATGAAAATTTGGAGGAAAGATTAATGAGTATAAAAGAAGAAATCCATGATTTGACAGACGAGATGCTGACGAACCTGGGAAGACTGGTTGCCATTGATTCTCAGCTTGGTACACCGGCAGAGGGAATGCCTTTTGGAGAAGGACCTGCAAAAGCACTGGAAGTAGGACTGAAAATAGCGGAAGAACTGGGATTTAAGACCGTGAATCTGGATAACTACTGCGGATATGCAGAGATGGGTGAGGGGGACGAGATCGTTGGTATCGCCGGTCATCTGGATATCGTGCCGGCAGGCGGTGACTGGACACATGATCCATTCACCCTGACACGTGACGGTGACTATGTGTACGGCCGCGGAACCACCGATGATAAAGGACCGATTCTTGAAGCTCTGTATGCGATGAAACTGCTGCGTGATTCCGGTGCGAAATTAAACAAACGTGTCCGCCTGATCATGGGATGTAACGAGGAAAACGGTTCCAAATGTATGGAACACTATAATGAGGTTGCAGAAGAATTGTCCTGCGGTTTTACACCGGATGCAAGCTATCCTTGTATTCACGGAGAAAAAGGCGGCGTGCATATGATGGCTTATTCCAAAAACACAAAGATCATCTCCATGAACGGAGGATTTGTGGTCAATGCGGTCTGCGACTCCTGTAATACCGTGATCCCTGCAGAAGCGGGACTGAAAGAAAGACTGGAAACAGCACTTTCCGAGACAAAACTGCAGGAATATAAAGTGACCGAAGAAAAGGGAACTCTGAACATCTATGCCAAAGGTGTTCCGGCACATGCAAGTACACCGACACTGGGTGTCAATGCAGCAGGGGTTACCTTCGAATGCCTGGAAAAAGCAGGATTTGAAGATGATTTTGTTACCTTCTATAATACCCATCTGGGAACTTCCTGCGATGGTGCAGGAATCGGACTGAAGTTTGCCGATGCTTACGGAGATCTTACTTTCTGTAACGGTATCGTAAAGACTGAGGACGGTGTAATCTCCTGTACGATCGATATCCGTGTTCCGGTTACTTTGAAAGAAGAGGAGCTTCGCAGCATGTGTGAAGGAAAACTGGAAGACGAAAATGGCCGTATTGAGATCCGGAGCGTAGGGGAATCCCTGTTCTTCCCGGCAGATTCACCGCTGGTGACTGCTTTATACAAAGCCTATGTCGATGTAACCGGAGATACCGAGAACAAACCGATGGTAATCGGCGGTGGAACATACGCAAAATCCCTGAAAAATATCATCGCCTTCGGTCCGGAGATGCCGGGCATCGATTATCGGATCCACAGCGCGGATGAGTATATTCTGGTGTCAGGCATGGAAGAGTCTGTGCTGATTTATATGGAAGCAATCAAAAATCTGCTGGCTATCTGATGAGAGTCGGAGAAAAACTACTGTCAACATCCGGGGTAGAAGTTGACGGTAGTTTTTCTTTTATGGTATTTGATTTCCGTGTGCAACGAGTCAAAGTCTGTGTTTATATGAGAGTTGATCAGTGCCGGATAACCGGAGATAAATAAAGAGAGCATGCGCAGAAGGAGAAAAATATGGATGAGAGATTAAAACAACAGCTGGAATTTGTTCTGGAAATTGATAAAGAAAAGAATATTTTCCGGCAGACCCATCTGTCCGGTCAGGGCAGAAACGAAAACGATGCGGAACACGCATGGCATATGGCGATCATGGCGTATCTGCTGCGGGAATACTCCAACGAGCCGGTGGATATCGGACGGGTGATGCTGATGTGCCTGATACACGATATCGTGGAGATCGATGCCGGAGATACCTATGCATATGACGCAGACGGTCTGAAAACGCAGAAAGCCAGAGAAGATGCAGCAAAAGAGCGGATTTTTTCCCTGCTCCCGGAAGATCAGAAGCAGGAACTGGTTCGGATTTTCGATGAGTTCGAAGCATTTCAGACGCCGGAGGCGAAATTTGCCCGTGCCATGGATAACCTGCAGCCACTGCTATTAAACGACAGTAACGACGGCGGCGACTGGAAAGAACATGAGGTAAATGCTGAAAAAGTGTACGGAAGACAGAGAAAAACAAAACGTGGTTCAGAAAAACTTTTTGAAGTGACAGATCAGATTCTGAAAGAAAATATTGCAAAAGGGAATTTGCCGGAATAATGGTAAATACAGAACACGGAATCTTTTGTCTGATAAAATTGGAGTAGACATAAAGAATATAATTTATCAAAATTGGCACCTTCCAGCCTGGTTTTCCATAATGTAATATTATGAAACAGACCCAGGAGGTTAGGATGAAACAAGTAAAATTCATAACAGGGCTGATGGCTTTCGGGGTGGTCAGTCTGTTTGCCGGATGTGGGGAAAAAGAGAATGAAATGACAAAGGTTACCCTGAATGAGGTGGCACATTCGATCTTTTATGCCCCACAGTATGTCGCACTGGAAAATGGATATTTTACACAGGAAGGCCTCGATCTCGACCTGGTGACCGGGTACGGGGCGGATAAGACGATGGCAGCGGTCATTTCCGGGGAGGCGCAGATCGGATTTATGGGAGCGGAAGCATCCGTGTACGCGTATCTTGAAGGCGCCAACGACCCGGTGATAAACTTCGCACAGGGAACCCAGCGTGCGGGAAACTTTCTGGTAGCAAGGGAAGAGATGGCGGATTTTCAGTGGAGTGACCTGAAAGGAAAAGAAGTGCTGGGAGGACGAAAAGGCGGTATGCCGGAGATGGTTTTTGAGTATATCCTGAAAGAGAACGGTCTGGATCCGGCAAAGGATCTTTCAATTGACCAGAGCATTGATTTTGGTTCTACTGCTGCAGCTTTCTCCGGTGGAAAAGGGGAGTTTACAGT
>NZ_JALFPR010000091.1:0-12697 GCF_022785585.1 Oliverpabstia sp.
AGCAACGAGTCAAAGTCCGTGCTTGCACGGAACCTTGAGGAGTGCCGCGATAACGATAAAAACTCGCAAAGCGTGTTTTTATCGTTCAAATGCATTTTTGTTCGTAACTGTGAAGGCACTGAACAGTTACGAAAGGAAAAGCCTTTCTCCTTGATGTGAAAGGAGAAAGGCTTTTTTGATAAGACAGGAGAAGAACTTATGGCAAGAGAAGTAAATTTTGGAAAAATGCTCCATGGTGGAGATTACAATCCGGAACAGTGGCTTCACAGCCCGGAGATTCTGGAAAAAGACATCGAATATTTTAAAAAAGCGAAAATCAATGAAGTATCCCTGGGTATATTTTCCTGGGCAGTACTCGAACCGGTAGAGGGAGAGTTCCATTTTGAATGGATGGAAAAGATTATAGATCGTCTGTATGAAAATGGCATTTCAACAATTCTGGCAACCCCGACCGGAGCAAGACCAAGATGGATGGCACAGAAGTATCCGGAGGTACTTCGTGTAGACGCCAGTCGTCACAGAAATCTGTACGGAGAAAGACATAATCACTGCTATACATCTCCGGTATACAGAGAAAAGACAAGAATTATGAATACAAAACTGGCGGAAAAATTCAAAGACCATCCGGGCGTGATCGCCTGGCATATTTCCAATGAATATGGAGGAGAGTGTCATTGCCCGTTGTGTCAGGCAGCCTTTAAAAACTGGCTGAAAGACAAATATCAGACAGCAGATAAGATGAACCGGGCATGGGCAACCACATTCTGGAGTCACCGGTATAACGATTTTGATCAGGTAGACAGTCCTTCCCCAAGAGGAGACAGCTCTCTTCACGGTCTGAACCTGGACTGGAAACGGTTTGTGACCGATCAGACTGTAGATTTTGTAAAATGGGAGATCCAGGCTCTTAGGGATGCAGGATCCGACAAACCAACCACCATCAATATGATGTATGATTTCCAGGGATTAAATTATCACAAATTTGCTGATGTAGTAGATTTTGTATCCTGGGATAATTATCCACAGTGGCACAAGAAAGAAGAATACCTGACAGCCATGGATAATGGCATGCAGCATGATATCATGCGAAGCATTCAGAAAAAACCATTTTTGTTGATGGAGAACTGTCCGTCGGCAACCAACTGGCAGTCCGTAAGCAAATTAAAGAAACCGGGAATGCTTCATGCAGCTTCCATGCAGGCTGTTGCCCACGGATCCGACAGTATTATGTATTTCCAGCTTCGACAGAGCCAGGGTTCCTCTGAAAAGTTCCATGGTGCAGTGATAGATCATTATGGCAAGGATGATACCAGAGTATTTAAGGAGGTAACGGAAGTAGGAGAAAGTCTGGAAAAACTTCAGGAAGTTACCGGAGCGAAGAACCCGGCACAGGTGGCTGTGGTATATGACTGGGAGAACCGCTGGGCAATGGAAGACGCCCAGGGACCAAGAAATAAAGGACTGTTCTATAAGGAAACTGTGGAAAAATCCTATTACGCATTCCGCAAACAGGGACTGAATGTGGATATGATCGATATGGAGCAGGATCTGGATGGTTATAAAGTAGTAGCAGCACCTATGCTTTATATGTTCAGGGCAGGATTTGAAGAGAAGGTTCGTAAATACGTAGAAAATGGTGGAACCTTTATCCTGACTTACTGGTCCGGTATCGTAGACAGTACCGATCTGTGTTTCCTGGAGGGAACTCCCCATGGACTGATGGATGTGATGGGACTTCGCAGTACAGAGATTGACGGTTTGTACGATGGGGAATATAATAGAGGAGTACCGGTGAGGGGAAATGAGTTGTGCCTGACGAAAACCTATACCTGTAATCATCTTTGTGAACTGGTTAAGACTTCTACTGCACAGCCTCTGATGACCTACGAAACCGATTTTTATGCCGGTATGCCGGCACTTACCGTGAACCTTTTCGGAAAAGGAAAAGCATACCATGTCTGTGCAGACTTTGAACAGGGATTTTATGATGAAGTTTATCGTAAGATTGCAAAAGAAGCAGGCGTAAAACGTGTAGTTGCTCACATCCCGGAAGGCGTGGAAGTAAGTGTGCGCCGGAATCAGGATACAGATTATGTATTTGTACAAAACTTCAACCGTCAGCCGGTAGAAGTCAAGTTGCCTGTAGAACAGTATCCGGTATGGTTTGGAAAATATGATGGCACTATAGATCGGTTCGGCACCGTGGTATTAAAAGGAAAGGCAGGAGAAAAGGAATGATTCAAGAGAGCATTGTAAAACTGGTACAGTATGGACTGGCAACCGGTCTGGTAGAAAAGGAAGACAAACGTTATACTACGAATAAAATTCTGGAATTACTGCAGATGGATGCAATCGATGAAGAATATGTAAAACAGATTCTGGAGTCTGACGGAGCAGATCAGAGTGTGGCAGGTGAACTGGAAAGCATTCTGGGAGATATCTGTGACTATGCATATGAACATGGTCTGATGGAAGAAAACAGTGTGGGTTATCGCGACCTGTTTGACACAAAAGTTATGAGTCTTTTGGTAGACCGTCCAAGCAATGTGATCCGTCGCTTCTGGGAATTGTATAAAGAAGATCCGGTAAAGGCTACCGATGCACATTACAAATTCAGTCAGGATACCGATTATATCCGTCGTTACCGTATCGCAAAAGACATGAAATGGGTAGCACCGACAGAATACGGTGATCTGGATATTACCATCAACTTGTCCAAACCGGAAAAAGATCCGAAAGCCATCGCAGCAGCAAAGCTGGCTAAACAGACATCATATCCAAAATGTCTGCTTTGCATGGAAAACGAAGGCTACGCAGGACGACTGAACCATCCGGCAAGACAGAACCACAGAATCATACCGGTAACCATCAACAACAGTGAGTGGGGATTCCAGTATTCTCCTTATGTATATTATAACGAGCATTGTATCGTATTCAATTCTCAGCATGTACCGATGAAGATCGAACGTGCAACCTTCGCAAAATTGTTTGACTTTGTAAAACAGTTCCCGCACTACTTTGTTGGATCCAATGCGGATCTGCCGATCGTAGGAGGATCGATCCTGAGCCACGATCATTTCCAGGGTGGACATTATGAATTTGCCATGGCGAAAGCACCGGTGGAAAAAGAAGTAGTGATCCCGGGATTCGAAGACGTCAAAGCAGGCATCGTAAAATGGCCGATGTCCGTCATCCGTATAAGCGGTCCGGACACGGAGCGTCTGATCGAACTGGCAGACAAGATCCTGTTAAAGTGGAGAGGATACACTGACGAGGCAGCATTTATCTTCGCGGAAACCGACGGAGAACCACACAATACCATCACCCCGATCGCAAGAAAACGTGGTGATATGTATGAGATGGATCTGGTTTTGAGGAATAATATTACGACCGAAGAACATCCGCTGGGTGTTTATCATCCGCATGCGGAACTGCACCATATCAAGAAAGAAAACATCGGTCTGATCGAAGTTATGGGCCTGGCAGTGCTTCCGGCACGTCTGAAAGGTGAACTTGAAGGTCTGTGCAAAGCCATTGTGGCAGGCGAAGATCTGAGAAAAGATGAAGTTCTGGAAAAACATGCCGACTGGGTAGATGAACTGAAAGAAAAATATACTTTCACAGCAGAAAATGTGGAAGAGATTCTGAAAAAAGAGATCGGCATTGTATTCAAGAAGGTGCTGGAGCATGCAGGAGTGTACAAATGCACAGAAGAAGGCAGAACTGCATTCATGAGATTTATTGACAGTCTGTAAAAGAAAATAACGATTTTTATATAATACTTTGGTAAAGTGTTATAAAAATAAAGAGCCGGGTTGACAACAGCAATCCGGCTCCTTATAATAAAAGCATTAACGAAACTACATATCGAGCCAATAGAAGGTTGCAGGAAAGCAGGCGAAAGCCCGCCGAAGGAATAATACTCTCAGGTGTCCGTGAAAAACGGACGGGACTGTAACCGGATGGCCCTCTGGAGAATCCCAAAGATGGGTGCCGAAGGTGAAAGCAGATCTGTGATCTGCGAATCTCTCAGGCAAAAGGACAGTGTGAAAGATACAAAAAAGAAAAGCGGCATGTCGCAGTTGTTTTTTGTGTTTCGAGTGGATAATGAATAACAATTCTGAACAGAACCTGCAAAGGCGCAGAACAGTTATGGAAGTATCAGGTCCCGGGGATTTCCCCGGGACCTTTTTTGTCGGAAACGCTGTACTGGTTTCAGGTGAATAAAAAACGCTCTGCAAGGATATGCCCTGACGCATTCTTTGGTATTGGCTTGAAACGTAAGAAAAAGTGAGGGAGAAGAAAAAACATGGAATTTGTTACAAAAGTAGTTGAGTGTGTCAATACGTTTCTGTGGGATTATGCACTGCTGATCCTGCTTCTGGGAGCCGGTATCATTTACTCGTTCAGCCTGAAATTTATTCAGATACGAAAGTTTGGTGCCGGAATGAAAGCATTGTTTGGTAATTTTTCGCTGCATGGCGGGAAAGGAGAAAATGGTCTCAGTTCTTTTCAGGCTCTGACAACAGCGATTGCCGCCCAGGTAGGAACCGGTAATATCGCCGGAGCAGCAACAGCGATTGCATCCGGAGGGCCGGGTTCCATCTTCTGGATGTGGGTCAGTGCATTCTTCGGAATGGCTACCATCTATGCGGAAGCTGTTATGGCACAGCATACAAGAAAACTGGAAAACGGACACTATGTAGGAGGCCCGGTATATTATATAAAATACGTATTCAAGGGCAGATTTGGAAAATTTCTGGCAGGTTTCTTTTCTGTAGCTATCATTCTGGCCCTGGGATTTATGGGAAATATGGTACAGTCCAACTCTATCGGTGCAGCATTTAACAATGCATTCCATGTACCGAAACTGGCAGTGGGAATCTGTGTGGCAGTGATTGCCGGCATCATCTTCATTGGCGGTATCAAGAGAATCGCAAGCTTCACAGAAAAAATCGTTCCGATCATGGCGCTGTTATACATCATCGGCTGCCTTGTGATCCTGGTGATGCATCTTCCGGGGGTTGGAACTGCATTTAAAGATATTTTTGTGGGTGCTTTTGCACCAAAGGCAATCGCAGGCGGTGCACTTGGTGTAACGGTTCAGAAAGCGATGCGTTTCGGTGTTGCGAGAGGACTTTTCTCCAACGAAGCAGGTATGGGTTCCACACCACATGCACATGCAACAGCGGAGGTTAAGGATCCGTGTGATCAGGGAATCATCGCAATGATGGGTGTATTTATCGATACATTTATTATTCTGACACTGACAGCTCTGGTTATCCTGTCCACCGGAGTACTTGGTAACGGACAGACAGGTTCTGAACTGGCACAGAGTGCATTCAACGTAGGATTCGGTAACTTTGGAAATATCTTTATTGCATTGTGTATGCTGTTCTTTGCCTTTACTACAATTGTCGGATGGTATTATTTCGGTGAAGTGAATGTTCGGCATTTGTTCGGAAATGGTGCAGTAAAAGTTTATGCAGTGATCGTTGTGATCTGCGTAATCATCGGATCCACATTGAAAGTAGATCTGGTATGGGATATGGCAGATATGTTCAATGGTTTAATGGTGCTTCCAAACCTGATTGCACTTCTTGGATGTCTGGCGATTGTTCGCAAATTGACGAAAAAGAGCGAAAATAGCAAAGAGAAATAATGGAATATAGACAAAAACAGAAAAATCCGCTTTGGGGAAAGAAACCAAAGCGGATTTTTTTGAAATTGGTTAAATTGTACTTGATTTTTATAAAACAATGGTATAATATATAAACATGACGAAACAACATTTAAACAATACGCCAAAATCACCGGAAACAACGAGAAAAAGTGAAAAGTATTGTGCAAAATGTTCATGACGGTGGGATGACAAACTATATAATGTCGTGAGCGAAACAAAAGATTCCGTAGTTATTATGACGAAACACAATATTAAGAAAAATTGTGAAGGAATGTAGATTTTCGTTCGTGTTCATACGGTAGGCGCCAGCAGAGTTTTTCTGAAAAAAGTAGTATGGGCAGAAGGAAAATTTATATAGAGACAACGGAAGATTGACGAATATGATGTTGTCTGAGTTATTTTCAAGACCTAAAGGGAGGGAAAGAGATGAAAAGAAAAATAGTTGCAGTTTTAACAGCAGCTACGCTTGCAGTTGGTATGTTAGCCGGCTGTGGCGGTGGCGGAAGTGATTCCAGTTCCGGCGGATCTACGGATTCCAGTGGAACAACTTCTACAGATGACAGTTCAGGCGGAAGCGGAACAGCAGCATCTGAAGGTATTACTACAGAAGTAGGAACTCCTCGTTCCGAGACACTGATCGTTGAGTGTCAGTCCCCAACAGATGTACCTGGTCAGTTTAATAGCTACATGACAGGTACCCAGATGGGATTCGGTATTCATCAGCTGATGAGTGCTCATCTGTGGGAAATGGATACCGCAAGTGGTGAACAGTGGGGCGAGATTGCTGATGGCATGCCTGAGTCCAATGATGATTTTACCGAGTGGACAGTAAAAGTTCGTCAGGGTATCAAATGGTCCGATGGTGAAGATGTAACAGCGGATGACGTTGTCTTCACTTTCAATATGATTAAAGAAAATGACGGAATCGGTGCCAGTGCAGCAACAAACCTGTACATTGATTCAGTAGAAAAAGTAGACGATTACACAGTTCTGTTTAAGATGAAAGAATCATTCCCACGTTTCGTACAGAGATATGGTATCACTGTATGGGGAACTGATTACCGTATCGTTCCGGAACATATTTATTCAAAACAGTCCGATGTTACTACATTCAAGGATGAAGATCCTGTAGTGGCAGGTCCTTACACCGTGAAAGATTACGATAAGTTAGGTGACTGGGTGCTGTATGAACTGCGTGATGACTGGAAGGACAGCACACTTGGTGTTGCAGGATCCACTCAGTATGAGTACGCTGAAAATGCTACACCACCGAAATACGTATGGTTCCGTACATTCGCAGACTCTACCACAAAACAGATGGCTATGATCAATAACGAAGTTGACCTGCTGTGTGAAGTAACACTGGAAGAGTTTGAAACCATGAAAGCTTCTAACGACAAAATTAACTGCTGGTACAATGATTTCCCATATGCAAACCCAGACGATCCGGGTGCAAAAGGAATTGTATTCTCACATGGTCAGGGCGCACCGTATGACAATGCAGACTTCCGTTGGGGTATCTGCTTAGCACTTAATATTGATGAGATCTCCATGAACACGTTCTCCGGAGCAGGACGTGCGGCTCCGATCCCGTTAATGAACAATACACAGTTCCTGCAGGAAACCTACACAATCCCAATGCAGGATTGGCTGGAAAACTTCGAACTGGATCTTGGCGATGGTACAACCTTCAAACCTTATGATACCGGTTATGCAAAACGTATGGCTGATTCTCTGGGCATCGAAGGAACAGATGAAGAACTGATTACCATGTTTGGTGCAGGCTGGTGGAAACATGATGAAGAAGCAGCTACAAAACTGCTTGAAAAAGCCGGTCTTGAAAAAGTAAATGGTGTATGGAATTATGAAGGCAAACCTTTCACCTTTGAAATGAGCTATCTGGCAGATACTGAGTTCCAGGAAGCACGTGGTGTACAGGCAGCTTACAACCAGCTGACAAAATTCGGTTTCCAGTGTTCAATCGCATCCAAATCTTCCGCAACATGGGATGTAGACGGTGGAAAGGGTAACTACCAGATCGCTGGTTACTGGCCATCCGGTGGTATCCTGAAAGACTTCTACTCTGCAATCAGCGGATTTGATGGTGATCTGATCAAACCTTTAGGCGAAACTGGTTCTGGTCAGGGACTTCGTTGGAATAACGAAAAAGTTACAGAGATACTTCACGAACTTGCTAATACTGATCCGGAAAGTGATAGATCTTACGAACTGCATACTGAATTCCTTAAGGAATGTGTAACAGATATGCCGGAAATCAACTTCCTCTCTGGTACAAAATTCGTTCCGACCAACTCAACTTACTGGGAAGGTTATCCGAATGCGGACAACCCGTACAATGGTCCATGGTGGTGGTGGAGCTGCTTCAAATACATGCTTCCAAACATCACTGCTACACAGGCTTAATCCTTTAAGTCTTTAGGAACAGTAATAAAATGATGAAAACAGCAAAAACTGACAGAGTTATTTGCTGAAATATCAGAAGGGACGGAGTTGTAAGAAAAGCTTACGATCCGTCCCTTTTGTGTAGAAATAGTAGTAAAGGAGTGCTGTGTATGAAATTTAAAAAATTCTTTCTGCAGCGAGTGCTTGCCTGGGCGCTGACTATCCTGATCGGTGTTACCTTTATCTTCTTCATTCCACGTATGTTTCCGTCAGATCCTGTTGAAAACATGATCGCACAGATTCAGTCACGTTCCGGTAACATGGATCCAGCCGAGATGGAAGCCCTTCGTAGCAGCCTGCGTGTGCAGTTTGGACTTGATGGCTCGCTGCTGCAACAGTATGGATATTTCCTGTGGCATGGTCTGCTGCATTTTGACTTTGGTCCGTCACTGATGAGTTATCCGGAACCGGTAGGAAAGATCATTGGACGATATCTGCCATATACGTTGATGCTCTGTCTGACATCCACGTTTATTGCGTGGATCATTGGTAACCTGATCGGTCTTCTGGCAGGATTTCGGAAAAATAAAACTTCATCCAAGATTCTGGAAGCAATTGCAATTTTTATTTACCCGATTCCTTACTTCCTGGTAGCGTTGATCTTACAGATTGTATTTGCATTTATATTAAAATGGTTCCCGTTGCAGGCAGTTATCAATACTAAAGGTGGATTTGGTCCTTGGATCGCTTCTGTGGTCAAGGCTTCTATCCTTCCGGGAATCTCACTGCTGTTACTTGGTACCGGATGGTGGATCATCTCCATGAAATCTCTGGCGAGCACCACAGCAGAAGAAGATTATGTACGTTATGCCCGTTTCCGTGGACTTTCCGAGTTCGCTATCGGCAAAAACTATGTAATGCGTAACTCCATTCTGACCCAGATCACAGCACTGGCAATGAGCCTTGGTGGTGTCTTCGGTGGTTCCATCATGACCGAGATTATTTTCGGATACCCTGGAGTCGGTTCTCTGATTCAGGCCGCAATCCTGCAGTCGGATTATAATATGATCCTTGGCTGTATTACGATTTCCATCGTAGCGATTGCTTCAGCAACTTTAATTGTGGACCTGATCTACCCGTTCATCGATCCGCGAATCCGGTACGGCTGATAAGAGGGAGGGACAGACATGAAGAAATTTTGGAAAACAGCCAATTTTCGTTTAAAAGCAGGCTTGATTTCTACTTGCTTTTTCCTGATCATTGGGTTCGTAGTATATTTTATCCCACATACAAATCCGTTTACCTATAATACATACCCGAATAATCTGGGAGTTTCTGCTGAACATTGGCTTGGAACTACCAGTATGGGACAGGATATTGTATGGCTGCTGATCGAAGCCATTCACAATTCTTTGATGATTGGTCTGATCGTAGCTACTATTGGTACTGTTGTGGGTGTTCTGGTTGGTCTGCTTGCAGGTTTTGCAGGCGGCGCATTGGACAGAGTGCTGATGATTATCACGGATACTTTCGTAGTAATCCCGTCTCTGCCGATTCTGATCATGATGACTTCCCTGATGAAAGGAAGCTCTACTGTAATTGTTATGGCACTTGTTCTTGCAATGTTCGCCTGGGCATGGCCAAGCCGTCAGATCCGTTCCATGGCTCTGACAATCAAAGAGCGTGACTTTATTCACACAGCACGTTTCTCCGGTGAAAGTACCTTACAGATCGTTGTAACGGAGATTCTCCCGTTCGCACTGTCCTGGTCACTTTCCAACTTTATGAATGCAACACTGAGTGCAATTGGTTCAGAATCCAGTTTGGCCGTTCTGGGTCTGTCACCGGGAAACCTGGTTTCTCTTGGTAACATGATTCAGTGGGCAAGAGGATACAATGCAGTCCTTGCTAAGAGATGGCTCTGGATCGGTTCTCCGATTGTTGCAACCGTTATCTTATTTGTTGGCCTGTTCATGTTGATTACAGGTTACAACGATTATCAGGCTAAGAAGAGAGGCAGGTGATAAGTATGCTGAAAATCGAGAATTTGTCAACGTCTTATAAGACAATAGACGGTGATATACACGTACTCAAGGACATTAACTTTGAGATTAAAGACAATGAGATCTTCGGCATCGCAGGCGAGTCCGGATGTGGTAAAACCACCCTGCTGAACACTCTTTATGATATTGTTGACTATCCGTTGGTGATCGATCAGGGGCGTGTTGTTCTGGAAGGTGAAAAAGACGGAAAGAAATATTCATTCGAATCTGGAAAGATTCGTGACACCTGGTGGAACAATATCGCATATGTGCCACAGGCTGCACAGAGTGTTCTGAACCCGATCGTTCGTCTGAAAACACAGTTTCTGGATTCTATTCCAAAGGACCAGAAAAAGAATGAAAAACCGGAGGAAACTCTGGCAAGAGTTGCTGATTATCTGAAAGAACTGAATCTTTCCCCGGATGTTCTGGAGTCATTTCCATTCCAGCTGTCCGGTGGTATGAGACAGCGTGCGATCATTGCACTGGCAACCTTTATGTCTCCGGGTGTTGTTCTGGCCGATGAGCCGACAACCGCTCTGGACGTAGTTGTACAGAAGGGTATTCTTATGATGCTGATGCGTCTGCAGAAACAGTTAAAGAATACAATGATCATTGTAAGTCATGATATGGGTGTTCATTATCAGATCACAGACCGTATGGCGATCATGTATTCCGGTAGTATTGCAGAGCTCGGTAAGACAGAAGATATTTTCAATGATCCGATTCATCCGTATACAAAGATGTTGGTAGATGCTCTTCCGCGTGTAGGTGAGGATGTACAGCGAGTTGGTATCGCAGGACGTCCGCCGGCACTGAAGAATCCGCCGCCAGGATGTCGTTTTGCACCTCGTTGTCCGCATGCTACGGATCGGTGCCGCAGTGAAGTCCCGAAATTCCGGGAAATAAGACCGGGTCGTTTCGCTGCGTGTCACTTATTAGAAGAGGAGGTGAAGACGAATGGCTGATAAATTATTGGAAGTAAAAGGCGTCAGCAAGATTTTCCGTGTAGGTGGTATGCTGCGTGGTAAAAAGCTGGTGGCTGTAGATAATGTTTCTTTATCTATCGATAATGATAAACCGGTAATCCTGTCTATCGTAGGAGAGTCCGGTTGTGGTAAATCTACTTTATGTAAGATGATTCTTCGTCTTCATAACCCGGATATGGGTGACATCGTTATGGATGGAAAATCTTATGCAGATAAAAAAAGCTATGATCCAAAACAGTTCAAACTGGATGTACAGCCGATCTTTCAGAATCCATACGAATCTTTCTCCGCAAGAAAGACCGTAGATACTTACCTGTATAACACTGCTCTTCGTCTTGGCATCGCAAAGAACAGAGCAGAAGCAGATAAAGTTGTTGATGAAGCATTAAAGAGTGTTGGTATGTCTCTGGCAGTCGTAAAAGGAAAATATGCGACTCAGTTCTCAGGTGGAGAGCTGCAGCGTGTATCTATCGCGAGAGCCCTGATTACCCGTCCGAAACTGATCATCGCAGATGAGCCTGTTGCGGCAATCGATGCATCTATGAAGATGAACATCGTAAACCTCTTTAAAGAGCTGCGTGACAAATATAAAATCTCATTTATTTATATTACTCATGACCTGTCGACTGCATACTATGTATCCGATTATATCGCAACCTTGTATCGTGGCTGCCTGATCGAATACGGACCGGCAAAACAGATCATGGACAATCCGGCACATCCTTACACCGAACTTCTGATGAGTTCTGTACCCCGTGTCGGAGACAAATGGGAGAAAGAAATTGCCATGCCGGATATGGAAGGAAAAGAATATGCAGTGGAATACTGTAAGTTCGCTCCTCGTTGTCCGTACGCAACCGATGAATGTCGTCAGAAACGCCCGGATGCAAAAGATATGGGCAATGGCCGTATGGTACTTTGCTGTCACCCTCTGTGTCAGCAGACAAAAGAAGCGTAAGATAAGCTTGTAAAGCATAAAAAGGCTGTCGCCTCCGGAACTTGTGAGAGTTCCGGAGGCGACAGCCTTTTGCTTTACGGGAAATTGCCTTCCTGTAAAGTAAAAAACGCTCCGCGAGGATGCTCCAAGGCACGCTCTAGGGCTGTTTTAGTTTTAGCAACAATTTATCATGGGAAAAGGCAGATAACAGGATTTGACATATGATGGAGTAGGAAATTGATAATAAAAAACTCCCGAGGATTCCGATATTTGGGGAATCCCAGGGAGTTTTATGATCTCAGATTATTTCAAAAAGTTCGAATGTTCGGAAGGTTAGAACAGACCTGTGATCTTTCCTGTCTCGTCTACGTCGATCTTCTCAGCAGCCGGTACTTTTGGCAGTCCAGGCATAGTCATGATCTCACCGGTCAGAGCTACGATAAAGCCTGCACCTGCGGAAATCTTCAGATTTCTTACAGTAACTTCAAAGTCTGTCGGTGCTCCCAGTTTGGTCTGGTCATCTGTCAGGCTGTACTGTGTCTTGGCTACGCAGATCGGGCAGTTGCCGAATCCAAGGTCTTCCAGCTGTTTTGCCTGTTTCTGGGCATTTGCTGTCAGTACTACACGTTTTCCGCCGTATACT
>NZ_JALFPR010000140.1:0-47416 GCF_022785585.1 Oliverpabstia sp.
CACCGTCTTTGTTCCGTCGTTTGCTCTCCCTCTCATACTCCGGACTTCGAAGCACCCGCCAGACCTGTCCCCCGGTGGAAAATGTCAGATCCACATATGTCTTCGTCCCATCCGGCGCGTACTGGCTGCGCATCATGGTTCCGTCTCTCCGTCCACCGCTGGTCTGTCCATACAGTGCATAGGTGATCCCGTCAAAGATCGTTGTCTTACCTGCCCCGGTATCTCCCGTGATCAGAAACACACCCTGCTGCACCTGCCCGAAATCTATTGTCACGCAGTCCGCATAAGAGCCAAATGCGGACATCGTCAGTATCATCGGTCTCATCCTTCTTCCTCCCTGATTTTCGCAAATACTTCTTCCAGCACTGCCGCCTCTTCTTCCTGCAGCTTCCGTCCCTGAATCTGGGAAAAGAACTGTTCAAAAACCAGTTTCGGATCTGTCTGTGTATCCTCTGCCTGTCCGTCTTCCCATTCTTGTACAAGCTTCCGGTTTCTCTCTGTCCTCACTTCCAGAATATGCGTAAAGATCCGTTCCAGCTGTTCCTTCGGCTGATACAGTTCCTCTTCATCCGTCAGAACAATACTGACATAATCCTCGCAGATACTGTCTTTGTTCGCTTCCAGAATCTCTTCCAGTCTTCCCCTGATCACGCATATCTCCCGTAACGGATGCAGCGGATGCAGCTGAATCACCGGTTCCTGTCCCGGTGCTTCCAGAATCACTTCTGTCACCGATTTTTCCTGTTCCCACTCACTGAGCGAGTATTTTAACATCGAACCACAGTAACGGATACTTTCTCTTCCCATCGACTGCGGGCGGTGGATATGTCCCAGTGCCACATAGGAAAACGGCGCAAGACACGAAATATCCACCTGATCAAGTCCTCCCACACTTATCGTCTCGGAATCACTGGTTTTCGGTGTCTCACCACCTGCAGTATAGAACTGATGGGAAATCAGTATATTTCGTTTCTCCGTATCCACCTGCTCTCTCTCCAGAAGAAATTTTACCGCCTCATTATAATCCCTGCGTATCTCTTCCCATCCGTTTTTCACTTTTATCTCTGTTTCCCCGTCGCGGTCTCTTTGTTCTCCTGCTCCGTCCTCTCTGTCTGTTTCCTTTTTGCTCTCTTCCATTAGTTTTCGCACATATCCAGGTTTCACAAACGGAAGCATCCATACCTCTGTCTCTCCCCATTCATCTTGAAAAGTGACCTTTTTCAGATGGTCTTCCGGTATCTGTGGACAGGTTCCCGCCACATAGATCTGTTGCCTGCTCAGAATCTTTGCACCGAACGCCAGTCGTTCCGGAGAATCATGATTCCCGCTGATGATCAGCACCGGAATCTTCGGTTCCAGCTGGCTTACTTTGGTAAGAAACCGGTCAAATACCGTAACCGCTTCCGCTGCAGGTACTGATTTGTCATACACATCACCAGCGATCAGGACACCGTCCGGTCGTTTCTCCCGGATCAATTCATAAATCTCTGTCAGGATCCACTCCTGATCTTCCAGCAGAGAATATCCATATAACTGCTTCCCGATATGCAGATCGGATAAATGAAAAAAATGCATTGCCTCGCCTTCTTTCTGTTAGATTTCTCACATTATCGCGACAGTCGTCAAGGTCTCGTGCAGGCACGGACTTTGACTCGTTGCTCGCATAGACTATGAGAAACACGCTCCGCGAGTTTCTCAAACTACCGCGGCAGTCGTCAAGGTCTCGTGCAGGCACGGACTTTGACTCGTTGCTCGCGTAAACTATAAAATTCCCCACACAACCGGTCATTGGCCGGATGGCAGGGAATTTTGATCCTTATTCTTGCTCCTGTGTTTCCTTTTTCTCTTCTTTTGTTTCTGTCACTTCTGCAACCTCTTCCTCAGATGCTTCCTGAACCTCTTCTGTTACGTTGGCATCTTCTTTCTCCAGTTCCCTGGTCAGTTCCAGTGGTGTGATATTCTCCGGTGTTACCTGTGTTGCATGCTCCATCAGACTTTTCTTCTGTCCTGCTTTTTTCGGTTGAACGGAAGTTTTATCTGCTTCCTTTCCTTTTTTCCGATTGTTCGGTTCTACCGCATAGATACGATCCGGATGATTTTTCGCTACCTTTTTCAGGCCACTAACCGCCCAGAGCAGAAACAACGGTAACAGCAGATTGGAAATGATCATAAACGGACTGATCATATGCATTGCTGTCAGTGCAACACCCGCCAGAACTTCGAGACCCAGAATTCCCAGGCTCATTTTCCACAAAAGTGCAACCTTATCCAGCCGATTGTTTAACCGGAAACAAAAGATTCCAACCATGGTTTCGATCACTGCCTGAATATAATATACTACGCTGCATGCGCGAAGTGTTCCGCTTGTAATGTCAATCTGTTTTAATGCCTCCAGAACCTCTTCATTCCCCTTGTCCGCCATTCCTGCCATTGACCAGCACCGCATACCGTAGGACAGGCTGGATGTCAGAGCTGTCATAACCAGCATGATTCCCACCAGCATAACGATCATCTTGCCGTTAAGGGCCCGGCGCATTTCCTTCTGATCCTGATATTGATACATAGTTTTCCTCCGTTCTCCTGTTTCTTTTTCACTGTCCGTAACTGCTTTATAACTTTACAGTTACCACTATTTTTCAATTTTAATGAAGAATCTTTTGTTTGTCAAACTGAAACAGAGACTTTATTCTTTTTTTACATTTGTTTTCTTACGATCCGATATTCGTCGTCCAGCTGATAATACGGACACTGGTAAAAAGTATCACTTAAAAACCGATACATCTCATCTTCATCCAGATCCACTTCGCAGCAGTAGCAATCGGATTCTTCATCGTATACATAATTCGCACAACTCTCACAGTTTGTCTGTTCTGCCATCACTTTTCCCCCGTTTTCTTATTTGCAGTCCTTTTTCCGGCTCTGCTTTCGCTGTGTAGAGAGCCCTGTTTTTTATTATATCCGCTCTCTTACTCCGATACAAGTGGAAATCTATTTTTCCATCTCAAAATAAAATGCTTGCTTTTTATCCGCTGATATGATATTATAAAGGTCGGTTTTAGCGAACCGTTTTTCATGCCGCTGTGGCGGAATTGGCAGACGCACTTGACTCAAAATCAAGCGGTTAACAGCCGTGCCGGTTCGAGTCCGGCCAGCGGCATCCGAGCTGTTGCATACATCATATGCAGCAGCTTTTTCTTTACACGGACGTATATTTCTGCTAATAAAATCAATCCATTGGATTAATTATTGATATTCACCGAAAAAAATCCCCTGTTGGAAATCCTGAACTTCCACAGGGGATTTTTTTATTGTATATCAATAAAACATAATTCTTCCCGTTTTCCTGAAATTAGTTTACGTGAATGTGTTCTCTTGATTTTTCTGCAATCTCTGCTTTGATCTTTTCTACAAAAGTATCCAGTGGCAGAACCGTAGTTTCTTTTTCGCCATGCAGACGGAAGGAAACGGTTCTGTCGTCTTTTTCATTGAATCCGACAACCAGCAGATACGGTACTTTTTCTACCTGACCTTCACGCATACGATACCCAAGTTTTTCTGCACGGTCATCCAGTTCCACACGGACATCTGCTGCTTCCAATGCATCCACGATTTCCTGTGCATATGCATTCAGACCTTCATCGTCGGTCTTAACCGGCATAACACGTGCCTGAACAGGTGCCAGCCAGGTCGGCAGGTTTCCTTTGGTCTCTTCCAGAATGTATGCCATGAAACGATCCAGAGATCCAAGAATTGCGCGGTGCAAAACAACCGGTGTCTGTTTTTCTCCGTTGCTGTCGATGTAGGACAGATTGAATTTCGCCGGCAGGCAGAAGTCCAGCTGACAGGTAGACAGGGTAATCTCGTTACCGATGGCAGGCTGTACATTGACATCCAGTTTCGGGCCATAGAATGCAGCTTCTCCGATTTCTTCGGTGTATTCGATTCCGATGCTGTTCATTACATCACGCAGTGCATCTTCTGCTGTGTTCCACATCTCATCATCATCATGATATTTTTCTTTGTTTTCCGGATCACGCAGAGACAGTACACAACGATAATTGGTGATTCCGAAATCTTTATAGGTACTGAAGATCAGTTCTACTACTTTTGTAAATTCATCCTTGATCTGTTCCGGTGTTACAAACAGATGGGCATCGTTCTGACAGAAATGTCTTCCCCGTTCGATACCTTTCAGCGTTCCGCTGCTCTCATAACGGAAGTCATGCGCAATCTCGCCGATACGGATCGGCAGGTTTTTATAAGAATGTCTTTTATTTGCATAAATCATCATATGATGCGGACAGTTCATCGGACGAAGAACAAAAGATTCCCCTTCCATCTCCATCGGCGGGAACATGTTCTCTTTGTAGTGATCCCAGTGGCCGGAAGTCTTATACAGGTTGACAGTACCAACACAAGGTGTCATAACATGCAGATAACCCAGTTTACGTTCTTTTTCCTTGATGTAATTTTCCAGCTCCTGCCAGATTGTATATCCTTTCGGCAGGAACATCGGCAGACCACGTCCAACCAGATCGTCAACCATGAACAAATTCATATCTTTTCCAATCTTTCTGTGATCTCTTTCTTTTGCTTCCTCCAGTAACTGCAGATGTGCTTCCAGTTCTTCTGCGGTCGGGAAACATACACCGTAGATACGCTGCAGCATTTTGTTTTTACTGTCACCCTTCCAGTAAGCTCCGGAGTGACGAATCAGTTTAAAATGTTTACAAAGTTTTACATTATCCACGTGAGGTCCACGACACAAATCGGTAAAGTCACCCTGATCGTAAACAGTGATATTTCCCTCTTCCAGATCTGCGATCAGATCCAGTTTATAAGGATCATCGGCGAACATTTCCAGTGCTTCTTCTTTAGACACTTCACGACGGATGATCTTTTTGCCGGATTTTACAACTTTTTTCATCTCTTTTGTGATCTTTTCGATGTCCTCATCACGAATTACATCCTCTCCAAGATCAATATCATAATAGAAGCCCTCTGCAACAACAGGTCCAACCCAGAACTTTGCCTGTGGATACAGATGTTTGATCGCCTGAGCCATTACATGGGCACAGGAATGATTCAATGTTTTTAACTGTTCATCTTCTTTAAAATTTACCATTTTTCTTCTCCTTTTTACCATTGTCAGCGAGAAAAACACGCTATTACGGCAGTAGTCAAGATTCCATGAAAGAACAGACTTTAACTCATTACCCGAGTAACGAAAAAACACCCTTAGATGACAGACTGCCACCTAAGGGTGCTATTATGCACGGTTCCACCTTATTTTTCTCTTATTGCCTGTAACAGAGCAACCCGGTAACGCTTCGGATGAAATCTCATCCTTCTACGCACAACTCAGAAGTGGTTTTCCTGCAACCTGTCCATAAGAAACTTCCACCATACATTTCTCTCTCTGTATAGATCTGACTGCATTACTTTCTTCGTCAACGCTTTTTCATACTATTTTCTAAACCGAGTTCATTATAATATAATACCGATGGAAATTCAATGCTTTTTTACTCAATTTCCACTTCGTTTCCTGTTCTTTCCCCTTTTGTAAACGCCATTGCATTGTTAAGAGTTGTCTCACTGATGGCATCCAATGCTTCATAAGTGAAGAATCCCTGATGAGAGGTAATAATAACATTCGGGAAGGACAGCAGTCTCGCCGTCACTGAAGTCTCCATAATCTCATCGGAACGGTCTTCAAATACATTTTTCTTTTCTTCTTCGTATACATCCAGGCCGACTGCAAAGAATTTTCTTGCACGGATTCCCTCGATCAGATCTTCTGTCTTTACCAGACCACCACGGGAGGTATTGACCAGGATCACACCATCTTTCATCTTTCTGATAGATTCCCGATTGATCATATGATAGGTCTCATCCATCAGTGGGCAGTGAAGGGAAATCAGGTCGCTCTGCGCCAGCAGTTCATCCAACGATACGTATTTTACGAAATCCAGTGCCGGATTCTGATATTTATCATAGGCAATGACATTCATGCCAAATCCATGACAGATTCTCGCCATTGCCGCACCGATTTTACCGGTTCCCACGATACCGGCTGTTTTCCGGTAGAAATTTACTCCCTGCATACCACCAAGGCTGAAGTCGTTTTCGCGAACTCTCACATAGGCTTTGTGGATTCTCCGGGTGGCAGCCAGTGCCAGTGCCATCGCGTGTTCTGCTACAGCTTCCGGGGAATATCCGGGCACACGCATGACTTTGATTCCACATGCGGTCGCTTTCTCCACATCCACATTGTTAAATCCCGCACAGCGCATCAGAATCAGTTTCACTCCACACGCAGACAGGACATCGATCGTTTCGGTTCCCACATCACTGCTGACAAATGCACAGATCGCATCGTATCCTTTTGCCAGTTTTGCAGTACTCGGAACCAGTTCAGATTTCAGATATTCGATCTGAATATCCGGATAGTCTTTTGCTTTTGCTTCAAAAGACTCTTTATCATAACTTTTTGTATCATAAAATAAAATCTTCACAGCATGCTCCTCCTTTTTCTGTTTTTTCATATAGAAACATTATTTTCCAGACAGTTTTCTGTCTTTCTTATTATATCCTTTCTTCTTTTTCCTGTATACATTTTTTTAGAAATTGATAGATTTCCTCATCAGTAGGCGGACATCCCTGCAGACAGGAAGCAAACCCCCTGGTGCAGCTGCCGATTCCAAGCGTTCCTGTCTTTCCCCGATATCCCTGTCCGATACATATCTTCGTATCCAGTTTTTCCAGAACGCCTTCTTCTTTTAACCGGTCGAGTGCAGGAATCAGATACCCGTAACAGGCACTGCAGGACTCCACCTCCTCTACGGCATCCGCTACTTCCACTACTTTTCTCCTTCCGGTCTTTACCACCTGTGAAACCGGTGGATTCAGTTCCCGGACCCGGGCCTGTGTCCAGTCTGCACATCCGGCCCCCAGCGCTTCTGCCATTCGGATATACGGCACTTCTTCCACCCCATACCCCATCTCATGGCAGACAAATGCATCGACCAGTACCGGATCTCTTCCGGCGATCAAACGGTTCATCTCCACCGGATTGCCTCCGTCCTCAAAGTCCCAGTCCCCGCAGATATTGTCAACCAGAATAAAATCCTGATGCAGCCCGACTGCCAGGTGTGCAATCGGTTTATGCAGTCCCATCGCGTGAAAATGACGTTTTTCCCGGTTTGGAAGCAGTCCCTTCATATTCTTCAGTGCACAGGTGATCTTCGTCTGGCAATGCCCCTTCATCACCGGTACATTGATCAGAAAATCGAGACTTTTTGCCTCCCGGCAGATCTCAAGTTCCATCCCTCCGCACTCCGTCAGTTCTCCGGGATCTGCCTGCATATCTTTAAATGGAACCTTGTACATTTCGCTCAGCTTCTCATATCCACAGACTTGCATGGATTCTCTCGTCTTATCCCCTACCCAGGAACCTTCCAGCATGATGATATTCTGAAATCCCGCTTCCTGCAGATATTCGATGATTCCAGCCACAATTTCAGGATGAGTTGTTGCCCCCAGAAAAGCCTCCGACGGAGCCACCAGGTTCGGCTTGATCCCAATCTTTTTGTCCCTCGCTCCGATCTGTGCTTCCAGTCCGGCAGCATACAGGATCTCTTTTGTCATCTCTTTATACTCTGTTCCATGAATCAACAGTAATTCTTCTTTTTCCATATCTGTTCCTTTCTGTCTGCTTTTTACGTAAGAGTCAAAAAACCCCGGAGTTCACCCCGGGGTTTTTATTTTTCTGTTTTATCGTAACTGTTCAGTACTCTCGCAGAATGCTACCTACTGAATAGTTGCGTTTTATCTTCTTTTCAGGAAATCCGGAATCTGGATATCTTTTCTCGGAACAGTACTGCTGGTCGGTGCTCCCGGATTTGCTTTTGGCATCTGGAAACTCGGCATCGTCATACCCTGGGAAAATGCAGGTTTTTCCGGTGCTGCTTCTTTTACCTGTGCAGTCTGTACTGGCTGAGCAGGTACTGCAGAAGCTTTGCTTACGCTTGCCTGTTTTGCAGTTGCATCATTCAGTCCGGTTGCAATAACCGTGATCTTAGCAGAATCTACTGCGGTATCATCATACATGGCACCAAAGATGATGTTTGCATCTTCGCCTGCCAGGTTCTGTACATAGCTTGCAGCATCATTTGCATCCATCAGGGAGATATCTCCGGAGATGTTAATGATCACATGGCTTGCACCCTGGATGGTTGTCTCAAGCAACGGACTGGATACAGCCTGCTGTACAGCTTCCAGTGCTTTGTCGTCGCCCTTTGCCTCGCCGATACCGATATGAGCGATTCCTTTGTCTTTCATGACAGTCTGAACATCTGCGAAATCCAGGTTGATCAGTGCCGGCATGTTGATCAGGTCTGTGATGCCCTGTACTGCCTGCTGTAAAACTTCATCTGCTTTCTTCAGTGCTTCCGGCATCGTAGTCCGACGGTCAACGATCTCAAGCAGTTTATCATTCGGGATAACGATCAGAGTGTCTACGTTGTCTTTTAATTTATCAATTCCCATCAGAGCGTTGCTCATACGGGTTTTTGCCTCAAAACGGAACGGTTTTGTCACAACACCGACAGTCAGGATGCCCATCTCTTTTGCAATACCTGCAACAACCGGTGCAGCACCTGTTCCGGTTCCGCCACCCATACCACAGGTAACGAATACCATGTCAGCACCTTCCATCAGCTGACGGATCTCTTCCATACTCTCTTCTGCCGCTTTTTCACCGATCTCAGGCTTTGCTCCGGCTCCAAGACCTTTTGTCAGTTTCTCACCTATCTGTAATACGGTAGGAGCTTTGCAAAGAGTCAAAGCCTGTTTATCAGTGTTTACCCCGATAAACTCCACACCGCCGATTGTTTCTTCTACCATGCGGTTTACTGCATTATTACCGGCTCCACCTACACCAATTACTATAATCTTTGCAGATGATTCCGCTTCATTTGTCATAATCTCTAACAAAGTACTTCCTCCTTTTTTGCTTGCGCTTATATTTATTCCCTTCAGGGTACTTTTGCCTTATCTTAAAGAGTTACATATGGTTATATAATATAATTTCTTCTCTGATTAATCAACTATTTTTTTCAGATTTCATGTTTTTTTTCGAATTTTGTAAGGTTTTTCCGGATTTTGTTTTCCTGCGGTTTACTCCCCCGCAGTTTTCTGTGTCTCCGACGTATCTGTACCGTTTTGTTCTGTTCCTGCCCCGGTGTCCGTCATCCCCCCGTCCTCTTCGGTAGTACTGTTATCGCTTCCGTCTCCGGATCCGTTGTCCTGTGTGCTGTCATCCTGTGTCTTTGTATCTTCACCGGAAGCATCAGGATCTGTCACGGTGTCTCCTTGTGTATCACTTTCATCTGTTGCAGAATCTGCGCTGCCCTCTCCCTCTCCTGCCGGATCCTGAGATCCGTCTTCAGTTTGTGTATCTGCCGCCGGATCTTCCGTATCTTCGCCGAAGTCTCTTCCCTCAATCTGTGCAATTTCCATTTTCAGTGTATACAGCGTCTCTTTCGAAAAGATAATGTTGGTAATATCCGTTTCATAATCTTCCAGGTGGAGAATACCCGTAAAATCAGATAATTTTGGAAGAATTGCCGCTACTCTGGTAATCTTTTCCTCCAACAGCGTATCTTTTCCCAGATTGCAGTGGATGTTTCCGTTGTTATACACCAGAATAATCTCCTGATTCTCATCAAAACACACCATCTCCGGAAGAATTTCATACTTTTCCACCATACGGGTGATTCCAAGAATTGTATTATAGATACCATCTGCAATCGCCGGAATCGTATCTCCGAGTGCGATACCTTTTTCCTTATCTGTGATGCCGATAACTCTTGGCACATCTGTTACTGCTGCCTTAAATTTTGTCGCGTTTTCATTCCCGGTATCAGACTCTACAGCCTGCAGTACCTGTCCCTCTGTACTGTCTGCCTGTTGCGTATCACTCTCTGTACCATCTTCTTTCTGTGCATCTTCTGTATCTGCCCTGTCCGTTGTATCGGCACTTTCTCCTGTCAGAGCTTCCAGTGCCGCATCCGCTTCTTTTGCGGCAGCTTCCTGTGCGGCCTGCTCCTTTAACTGATTCAGTTCTTCTTCTTCCTGATCCATGGAATCAATTTCATCCTGCTCCATAGCAGTCACTTCCACCACAAGTCCGTCCTTGTTAAAATACAGCCTCTCTGTTCCCTGTGTGATATAACCGACAATTTTTTTCTCATTTACATGGATCCGAATGGTATGGGCATTGACTCTCTCAAGATCAAAAGAATCCACAAACGGAATATTTTCTGCATTTTTATGTCTTTCAAATAACATCGCAAGCACCGTGTTAGATGTCAATGGTGTTGTCATCACATATTCTTTTACTTCTTCATCGGTGTATCTGGTATTTCCCACCACATACACTTTGTCCACCCGAAACAAAAAGAAAAATGCCAGCAGAGCCAGCAGCACGATGGCTGCCACAGCTCCGGCTGTAATCATTTTTCCTTCTTTTGTCAGCTCTATTCTTCTGAATCTTTTTTTCATTCTTCCACCTGTTCCCTTATTCTGATTACCGCACCCAATTGCCCGAACAACTGATCCGGTCGTTCATATCCCCGTTCTATATACTCCGCATGTTTCACGACGCTTTCTCCCTGTGCTGAAAGCCCCGCCACCACAAGCGCAGCACCTCCACGCAGTTCCCTGGCACATACCGTTGTCCCCGTCAGTTTTCTGCCACCACAGACAACCGCCTGTCTGCCGGTAACCGTGATCCTGCCTCCCATTTTTCTCAGCTCTTCCACTATCTGAAAGCGTTTTTCAAAAATCCTTTCTTCGATCCTGCTTTCTCCCGGAACTGTAAGAAGCACCGACATCAAAATTGACTGCATATCCGTGGGAAATCCGGGATACGGCATCGTACACACCTGCTCCACCGGAAAACGGATTCCGGCTGCATTCGCCCTTAGTGTACCACTCCTCATCTCCCATTGTCCACCCATTTTCTCATATACCCGAAGTACAGATTTCATTTCCTGCGGATCCACATCTTTCAGACCGATCTGACCTCTTGTGGCTGCAGCAGCATACAGACAGGTTCCCGCTACGATCCGGTCTGTAGGAATCGTATATTCCACATCCCGCAAAGCCGCGGCTCTGCGCATCCAGATTTTTCTTGTTCCGATCCCACGGATTTCCGCTCCCATCGCCTGTAAAAAATGACATAGATGCATGATTTCCGGCTCCAGGGCACAGTTTTCAAGAAGCGTTTCCCCCCGTGCCGTAACACCTGCAAGCAAAGCATTTTCCGTAGCACCCACACTGGAAATCGGAAAATGAATATGGGCACCGGAAAGACCCTCCGGACATTCTCCGCAGATCTCCCCCTCTATTTCCCTGATCAGGACACCCATTTTTTTCATTGCATCCAGATGCAGATCAACAGGACGTGCCCCGATCGTACAGCCGCCGGGATAACCGATCCGGATCCGCTTACATCTTCCAAGCATACTTCCGAGCAGCAGGATGGAAGATCGCATCGTGCGCGTCTCTTCTCCGGGAATACCGGTCTCACAGATCTTATTACAGTCCAGCTCCAGTGTATGGCCACTCCACGCGGTCTTTACTCCGATCGACCGCAGGATTGCTTCCATTTCAAACACATCTGCAATCCGGGGACAGTTGTGAAGCACGGTCCTTCCCTCATGCAGCACTGCAGCCGCCATCATTGGCAGGGCAGCATTCTTCGATCCCTGAACCTTTACTTCTCCTTCCAGCGGACCATTTCCACGCATCCATATTTCACTCACTCGTTTGCTCCCACATGCCCTGTTATCTTATTCTATGCAGCACGGGAATATCTGGTGACTGACAATGCAAGCCCCATCTCTCCCATCAAAAACAATACAGATGTTCCTCCATAACTGATAAACGGCAATGTAATCCCGGTATTGGGAATCGTATTTGTAACAACAGCAATATTCAGGATTACCTGGAGTGCAATATGGCCCATGATTCCGGCGCCTATCAGTTCTCCCAGCAGATCCTCTGCCCGAACTGCTGCCACCATGAGTCTCCAGATCAGGCCTCCAAACAGAAGGATAACCAGTATAGCTCCAAACAGTCCTGTTTCCTCACAGATGATGGAAAAAATCATATCATTTTGTGCTTCGGGTACAAATCCCAATTTTTGCAGACTGTTTCCCATCCCACGCCCGAAGATTCCCCCACTTCCGATCGCATACAAGCCCTGGATCGTCTGAAACCCTTTTTCATATTTTTCCGGATCCCTCCAGATGGCAAGGCGTTCGAGCCGATAACTTTCCATACTCAAAAAAATCGCGACAAATCCAATCCCCGCGGCTCCTATTCCAAGAAAAGGCAGATACCTCGGGTGTGCCACAAAGATCAGAATCACGCCGATACCAAGAATAATAATCGCCGTACTCAGATTATTTGTTCCCACCAGCCCGACAATCGGTAACAGCGCCGCCATCGTCCGGAGCATAAACCAGAGACTGTCTGTCTTTTTCTTCCGGTTGCTGATCCTGAATGACAGAAACAGTATTACCGCTGCTTTTGCAAATTCCGCCGGCTGAAACGACAATGGTCCCAGTGCCAGCCAGCGTTTTGACCCATTATAGGATCTTCCTACAAATAAGACAGCCGTAGACAACGCGATGGAACACAGATACAGTACCGTGGCAAAAGCCGCCACCCGATGATAATCGATCCGTGCCATCACCCAAAAAGCAATCATGCCCAGCACACTGGCAAATAACTGCTTTTTCAGATAGTATCCTGCATCTCCAAACTTTACTTTTCCATTATATGTACCTGTACTATATAAAAAAAATAATCCGGCCAGTGTCAATATCGCTACGAAAAGGATCAGAAGCTCATCTTCCTTCCCTTCTTTTTGTACTTTTTTCATAGATTTTACACGCTTTTTTTTTCAGTCTATGAATCGCAAAAATATTCAGTACTTTTTTAATAAATTTCCATTGACAAATATCGTTTTTTTTTTATAATTGATTTTAATAATAGTAAACACAGAATTTAGTAATACGATACTTTCCCGATTATCGGTAAGACGGGGCTCTTTACCTGCCACATGGCTGATAATCGGGATTTTCGTGTGCCTTTTAAAGGAGTTTTTATGGACATTGGAACAAAACTGAAAAGTCTGCGGACACAGAATGGACTGACTCAGCAGGAACTGGCAGACCGGGCTGAACTTACCAAAGGATTCATCTCCCAGGTTGAGCGAAACCTTACCTCACCATCCATCAGTACCCTCGCAGATATCCTGCAGTGTCTTGGCAGCAACCTTCAGGAATTTTTTACAGATGACACACCGGAACAGATTGTCTTTCGAGAAGAAGATTATTTTCTGAAAGATGATCCTGAACTTGGACACCAGATTGAATGGCTGGTTCCAAACGCACAGAAAAATCAGATGGAACCCATCCGTATGACCCTTGCTCCCCGGGGGCGTTCCTGTGTGGAACCCCCTCATGCAGGCGAGGAAATGGGCTATGTGCTGGAAGGAAGTATCCTTCTTACGCTGGGTAAGAAAACCTACCGCATACAAAAAGGAGAAACGTTTTATTTTCCCGCCGGCCAGGAACACTGGCTGGAAGCCGGAAAATGGGGTGCTACGATCCTGTGGATCTCCTCCCCGCCAAATTTCTGATGATAAAAAGGAGATAACTGTTCAGTACCTTCACAGTTACGAGCCAAAATGCATAAAAAATCACCTTCGTTGATGGCATTTTGGCTTGTATGTCTCGGGATTTTGACATATTCATGTCAAAACACCTCGCGGGACAGTGGCTACTGAATAGTTACAAAAGGAGACACTATGAGCAATCGATTAATAGATTTACAGCATATTACCAAAATCTTTGACGGTGAAAAGATTCTCGACGATCTGAATCTCTATATCCGCGAGAACGAATTTCTCACCCTTCTCGGTCCGTCCGGCTGTGGTAAAACTACAACGCTTCGAATCATCGGCGGTTTTTTATTTCCGGATGAGGGAAGTGTTATCTTTGACGGAAAAAACATCACACAGCTGGCTCCGAATAAACGCCAGTTGAATACCGTATTTCAGAAATACGCCCTCTTCCCGAATATGAATGTGGCAGAAAACATTGCCTTCGGTCTCAGGATAAAAAAGAAAAGCAAAGCCTATATTGATGACAAGATCAAATATGCACTGAAACTGGTGAATCTGGATGGCTATGAAAAGCGTAAAATCGATGCTTTGAGCGGTGGTCAGCAACAGAGAATCGCCATTGCCCGTGCCATTGTCAATGAACCGAAAGTGCTTCTTCTCGACGAGCCCCTGGGTGCTCTGGATCTCAAGATGCGCCAGGACATGCAGTACGAACTGATCCGTCTGAAAAATGAGCTGGGAATCACATTTGTCTACGTTACCCACGATCAGGAAGAAGCTCTCACCATGTCCGATACTATTGTGGTTATGAACGGCGGTTATATCCAGCAGATCGGTACGCCGGAAGATATCTACAACGAGCCACAAAACGCTTTCGTTGCCGATTTTATCGGTGACAGTAACCTTTTAGGCGGTACCATGATCCAGGATCGTCTGGTGGAAATTCTCGGTGCCAAATTCTTATGTGTAGATGAGGGCTTCGGAACTAATAACCCGGTAGACGTAGTCATCCGTCCGGAAGATGTAGAACTGGTGAAACCGGAAGTCGGTATTATCAAAGGCCGTGTGACTTCCGTCATCTTCAAAGGCGTACATTATGAGATGACTGTTCTGGCCAATAATTTTGAATGGCTGGTACACAGCACGGATATGTATCCGGCAGACAGTGAAGTGGGGATTTTTGTCAAGCCGTTCAATATTCAGATCATGCATAAACCGGAATCTGAGGATGAAAAGGCGGTGGATATTAATGAATAGCCCTAAAAAAACCTGGTTTGCTTTTCCCTATATTCTGTGGATCATCGGATTTACCCTGATCCCGCTGGGACTGGTTCTCTATTACGCCTTTACCGGCGCAGACGGTGGTTTTACTCTGGCAAATGTTCTCGCCATTACAGAACCTGTACATCTGAAGTCTCTGTGGACTTCTCTTAAAATGGCGTTTCTTACGACTTTGATCTGTTTTATCCTTGCTTACCCGCTGGGACTGGTGCTATGCAGTTTGAATCTGAAGAAAAGTAATTTCATCATTTTTCTTTTTATTCTTCCGATGTGGATGAACTTTCTGCTTCGAACCATGGCATGGCAGCTGATTCTCTCTACTAACGGCGTATTAAATACTCTGCTTGGCTTCCTGCATCTTCCGAAGGTGCATATTATTTATACCTTCCAGGCAGTTTTAATTGGTATGGTTTATGATTTTCTGCCATTTATGATCCTTCCGATTTATAATTCTCTTTCTTCCATCGGAGACGATGTTGTGGAAGCCGGAAAGGATCTGGGAGCCGGCTATTTTACCATTCTGCGAAAAATCATTTTCCCGCTGTCTCTTCCCGGAGTCATCAGCGGGATCACGATGGTATTTGTTCCGTCCATGACTTCCTTTGTTATTTCAAACATTCTGGGTGGATCCAATACCTTACTGATCGGAAATATCATTGAACAGGAATTTACCTACAATTTTAACTGGAATCTGGGCAGCGGGCTTTCCTTTGTACTGCTGGTATTTACTCTGATAAGTATGGGGCTGATGTCCGTCTTTGATAAATCAGAAGGAGGAACTAACAAATGGTAAAAACATGGGTCAAACGACTGTATATGGCATTCATCTTTCTGTTGTTGTATCTGCCGATTATCGTTCTGGTTGTACTGTCTTTTAACAAATCCAAGGCCAGAGTTACCTGGAGTGGATTTACTTTTCAATGGTATGCAAACCTTTTTGATAACAGTCGGATCACGGATGCCTTCACCACCACCCTGACACTGGCTTTCGGCTCTGCACTGGCAGCCACCATTATCGGTGTGGTTGGTGCCATCGGCATCAGCGCAATGAAAAAGCGAAATTACTCTATCATGCTGGGAGCTACCAATATCCCGATGTTAAATGCCGAGATCGTTACTGCATTGTCTCTGACACTGTTATTTATCCGTTTTATCAAATTGGGAATTACCACAGTATTTATCGGGCATGTGACATTCGGTGTTCCGTATGTGATTTTAAATGTCCTGCCCCGTCTTCGGACTCTCAATAAAAATGCATATGAGGCTGCACTTGATCTTGGAGCCACCCCACTGTATGCCTTTTTCAAAGTCTGCTGGCCGGAACTGATGCCGGGCATCATGTCCGGTTTTCTGATGGCAGCCACAATGTCGATGGATGATTTTGTGATCACCTATTTTACCAGAGGGCCTGGGATCAACACCATCTCTACGATGGTATATTCTGAAGTGAAACGTGGAATCCAGCCGGAAATGTATGCACTTTCCACGCTCCTGTTTCTGCTGATTCTTGTTCTGCTGCTGCTCTTTAACTTCTTATCCGGAAGAAAAAACAGTATGGAGGTGTAAAAAGAGACTCATGAATATGAAACATAAATTACTGATAGTATCTGTACTTTCCGGATCCCTTTTTCTTCTTGGCGGGTGTGGCTATAACAAAAATAATTCTTTGGTTGTTTTTAACTACGGAGATTATCTGGATCCTTCCATCATCGATTCTTTTGAGAAAGAAACCGGCATCAAGATCCTGTATGAAGAATATCAGTCCCCGGAAGAAATGTATATGAAATATAAGGCAGATATTGTGGACTATGATGTAATCTGTTCTTCCGATTATATTCTGGAAAAGCTTCGTACAGAAGATGAACTTCTTCCGATCAACTTTGACAATATTCCGAATGCTGCCAATGTAGACGAACATCTCTGGGAATTTTCGAAGACATTTGACCCTGAAAACAAATATACGATTCCTCATTACTGGGGTACACTGGGCATTCTTTATAACACACGTCTGGTGGATGAAAAGGTGGATTCCTGGGATATTCTTTTTAATTCAAAATACAGTGGCCAGATCATCATGGAAAACAGTGTCCGGGATTCCTTCGTTCCTGCGCTGAAGATGCTTGGGTATTCCATTAATACGGATAATACGGATGAACTGGATGAGGCGGAAAAGATTTTAATTGAACAGCGACCGATGGTACAGGCGTATCTGCTGGATTCCGCACGTGACGAAATGATCGCTGAAAATGCTGCTATCGCACTGGTGTATTCCGGAGAAGCTCCTTATGCAACAGAGTATAATGACGATCTGGCTTATGTGGTTCCGAAAGAAGGATCCAACGTCTGGGTAGATTCCTGGGCAGTCACAAAGGATTGTAAGAATATGGAAAATGCGGAAAAGTTCCTGAATTATCTGCTTCGGGTGGATATTTCAAAGATCAGTTTTGAGTATAATCATTATGGAACGCCGAATAAAAAGCTGGCTGAGATTCTGCCTGCAAAGTATACGGAGGATCCGGCACTGTTTCCTCCCAGTGATGTGCTGGATAATTGTGAGATTTTCAGGTCATTGGACCGGGGGACGCAGGATTATTACAGTAAGTTGTGGAAGGAGATTAAACTGGACTAAAAAGTTTGATTTTTCCCTTACGCCGGACGCAAAAAGCACCGGACTCCAGGGGCAGGCAGCGTGGGCAGGGCAACTTTGAACTAGCCACTAACTGCGACTATATTCACTTGGGTCAGCTGACCCAAGCGAAAGTCTCCGTAAGTGTCGGATTTCAAAGCTTGCCCTAAACGCCCACAAAGTGCTGCCTGCCCCTGGAGTCCGGTGTTTTTTGCTGTTGTTTGGAAGGGGAAAGCCAGATTCCGCGCCTAATGTGGAATCTGGATTTGATTTTTTATGCATTTTGGCTCGTAACTGTGAAGGTACTGAACAGTTACGAAAAATGTATTTTTACCCCAGATCCAGGTTTCGGATGTCTTTCGGAATGGGAGCTGTCAGGTGGAGTTTTTCGCCGGTGTAGGGTTGATACAGGGTGACTCCGTAGGCGTGAAGAGCTGCCCGGTGGAGTTGGGTCTGATCTCCGCCGTAAAGGGGATCGCCGAGCAGAGGGCACTTCAAGATTGCCATGTGGAGGCGGATTTGGTGGGTTCTGCCGGTTTCCAGGTGGAGGGTGAAGCATTGGTTGGCTTTGCCGGTCCAGAGGGATTTATAGAGGGTTCTAGCGGGTTTGCCGAGAGGGGTAGGAATCATGCGCAGACGGTTTTCAGGATCAGGAGCCATTGGAGTGTCGATTCGAGTCCATCCGTCCGTATCTGCCGTTGTCTCGTATTCTTCCATCCGCCGGATGATTTCACTCCATCCGGGGAATTTTTCCACTTTATTTTTTTCTTCGACGTCTTTCTTATGTTTTTCTTCTGCCTGACCTGTGTGTTCCGGAGTTCTTTCGATGTTTTTCAGATTACCCGTCTGGTTTTTGTGTTCACGGAATGGTTCCCTGCGTACAGGAATTTCTCCCTGCTCCTGTTTTTTGGTATCATCGTTCCATTTTACAGAAATCTCTGTCACGGCAAGATAGGTTTTCTGTAATTCTCCCCGCTCTCTCTGTTTTTGCAGTCTGGCGGCTGCGGTCTGGTTTTTGGCGAAGAGAACGATGCCAGATGTGTCTTTGTCCAGGCGGCCGATGGGGCGGACGGTGTGGGACTCCTGCCGAAAAGCATAGTAGGCACTTACCTGGTTTGCCAGGGTGTCTTCATAGTGGCCGCCCTGAGGGTGAGTGACCACACCTGCCGGTTTGTTGACAGCTAAAAGGTCCTGGTCTTCGTAAAGAATATCCAGGACCTCTGTATTGACTGCCAGATGAGCGGAAGTCTGTGTTTCCGTCTCCAACAGGATCTCTATGATATCACCGGGCAGAGTTTTTTCTGTGACTCTGCACCGGGTACCATTTTTCCGGATTCCGTCAGGAAGGAATTTTGCACGGCTGATTTCTTTTTTTGTGAAACCTGCCTGTTTTCTCAATACTTCCTGTACGATTCCTCCTTCTTCCACCTGAAGGCTCCATACCCTCCGGCTCTCGTTACGCATCTGCCTCCGGCAGGGCGTATACATATTCTTTGAACATCCGACCACGCTGTTCGTAGTTGTCGAACTGTCCCCAGCTTGCACATGCCGGTGATAAGAGAACCGCATCGCCTTTGTTTGCTTTTTCGGCACAAATCTTTACGGCTTCTTCCAGATTATCAGCCAGAATCGTATTCATAAATCCACACTTGTGGGCGGTCTCTTCGATCTTTTCTCTCGTTTGACCAATCAGCACCAGGAAACGAACTTTTCCGTCAAAAGCTTCGATCCACTCGTCGTAAGAAGACTGTTTGTCATATCCTCCACCGATCAGCAGTGTCGGACGGTCCATGGCCTGGATTCCTTTGATAGCCGCATCCGGGTTGGTTCCTTTGGAATCGTTATAATATACCACTCCGTTTTTCTCTGTCACATATTCGATCCGGTGCTCTACTGCCACAAAGTTTTCCACACTTTTTTTGATATTTTCCACCGGAACACCTGCATAATATGCCATGGCTGCTGCCGCCATTGTATTTTCGTGGTTATGTCGGCCAAGGATCTTCAGGCGGTCTGTGGTCGTGATCACGAATTCTTTTTCTCCGGCTCTTAAAACAATCTCTTTTCCTCTCAGGAAAATACCCTGTGGAAGTTCTCTGAGGCTGGAAAAATACACAACTTTTGCTTTCACCTGTCCGCTTTCCCCAAAAGTTCTCAGCACCTTATCTTCATAATTCAGTACACAGACCTGATCTTTGGTCTGGTTGCCGGTGATCAGTTCTTTCACACGGATATATTCTTCCATCGTATGATGACGGTTCAGATGATCCTCTGTGATATTCAAAATTGCACTGACAGCAGGCTGGAAGTCCTGGATGGTCTCTAACTGGAAGCTGCTGATTTCCGCCACTGTCACAGTCTCTTCTTTTGTGTCCAGAGCTACAGAAGTATACGGTGTTCCAATATTTCCAACCACATAGACACTGTCCAGATAATCACTCATGATTTTTCCAAGCATGGCAGTTGTCGTTGTCTTTCCGTTGGTTCCTGTGATCGCCAGGACTTTTCCTTTACCCATCTGATAAGCAAGTTCTACCTCACCCCAGATCGGAAGTCCCTGTGTGCGAAGTGTCTTCACAATCGGAAGATCCGTCGGAACTCCAGGACTCATCACTACCAGATCCAGTGTTTTTCTCGCCTCTTCAGACAGTTCTCCGAGAATAATATCCACATTCTCCGGCTGTTCCAGTCTGGCTTTGATCGCCTCCGGATCCTGTTTGTCGTTTCCATCATAAATCACCGGACAAGCTCCCACTTTACAGAGCAGATCCGCTGCACCGATACCGCTGATACCGGCGCCAAATACTAATACACGTTTTCCTTCTAACTTCATGGTTCTCTCCCCGTTCTTTCAATGTGCTTAGAGTGCCAGCAGACCGATCATACACAGGATTGCTGTGATAATGGAGAAAACTGCCACAACTCTTGTCTCAGACCATCCACACAATTCAAAATGATGGTGGATCGGTGCCATCTTAAAGAATCTCTTTCCTCCGGTCTTTTTAAAATACGTAACCTGTATAATAACAGATGCCACCTCAATCAGATAAATAAGGCCTACCAGAATCAGAAACAGCGGCATCTGCAACATGTAAGCAGTACCTGCAACAAATCCTCCCAGTGCCAGTGAGCCGGTATCTCCCATAAATACTTTCGCCGGAAATACATTGAACAGCAAAAATCCCATCAGTGCGCCGACAACCGCACAGGTAATCGGTTCAATACCGCTTTGTGTTCCCACTGCCACTACCGTAAAGAATGTTGCCACCATTACGGTTACGCTGGATGCCAGACCATCCAGACCATCTGTAAAATTGACACCGTTTACCGTACCGATCACCGCTACAAATAAAAGCGGTACTGCCACCCAGCCGATATTCCAGTAATATCCATGACTGAAAGGTACCAACAGTGTCAGTTTAACGTCAGTAAAGCGAATCAGATAAAAAGCAAAAATTGCAGTTACCACGATCTGGCCTGCCATCTTCTGTGCCGGAAGCAGTCCATCGGAGCGTTTCAGCACAACCTTCAGATAATCATCCAGAAATCCGATCAGACCAAATCCCAGCGTAAGAAATAAGATCGGAATGATCTTCGGATAATCTTTTATATAAAGCAAAGATGTCACTGTTACTGCAATCAGAAAGATCAGACCACCCATGGTCGGAGTTCCCGCCTTGGAAAGATGGGACTTCACACCGTCGGTACGTTCCGTCTGGGATGCTTTCAGTCTCCTCAGAAACGGAATAATCACTGGTGCCAGAATCACACTGATCACAAAAGAAATAATCACCGGTATCACAATTTTAAAATCCATACTTCACCTCGTACATTATGAACATTTTTCTGTTCAGTTTTTTTACGTTCTAAGTATAATACTTTTCCCTCTATTCATCAACCGTTATTCCACACGCTTCACACAAATGCTTCCGAAAATTCCGTGATTCTGTCATTCTGTTTTGCTCTCCTCTGTCACGACTGCTGTTTTATCTATTCCCAGATACGGCAGCACATTCTCAAAAATCGTTTTCATCACCGGGGCTGCTATTGTTCCGCCATAATAGATTCCCTGCGGATTATAGATGATACAGACCCCGAGGATCACCGGATCATCGGCCGGAGCAAAACCGAGAAAAGAGGAAATATACCGGTTGGCACTTCTGGGCAATGTCTGAGAAGTAGCTGTTTTCCCGCCGATCCGATATCCTTCCACCTGCCCGTTTTTTCCTCCACCCTCTTTCACTACCATTTCCAGGGCATAGCGCATTTTCTCCGATGTCTGCCCCGAAAGAATTTTCTTTTTTTTCTCATATGAATACGTTTTTATGACCTTTCCATCCCGGTTTTGCACCTTTACTCCGAAATGGGGTGTGATTCTCTCCCCACCGTTGATCAGAGAGGCGGCTGTCGTTGCCAGCTGCAGAGGAGTAATCTGGAATGACTGACCGAATGCGATAGTTGCCAGTTCCACCTGTCCGATATTTTCTTTTTTATGCATAATGGTTCCCGCTTCCCCCGGCAGATCAATACCTGTTTTTTCCAATAAACCGAATTTTTGAAAATAATCGTAATATTTTTCCACACCCAGCCGTAATGCCACATCAATAAAAACCGGATTACAGGAATTTTCAATTCCCTGTACAAAGGTCTGTGCTCCATGTCCGGTTCTTCTTGCACAGTGAATCCGCCGATCTTCCACCACCCGAAAGCCAGGACAGGAAAACTGATCCTGCAACGTTACCACACCGGCTTCAAGCCCGGCTGATGCCGTGATAATTTTAAATGTAGACCCTGGTTCATACGTGTCATTGATACAGGTATTTCGCCACATCCGATTTAGCGCATCCGTCCGTTCCTTCCGGTCTGATGCAGTCACAGACTCCGGCAGTGTGTACGGATCATTCAGATCAAATTCCGGTACATTTACACAGGCATAGATTTCGCCGTTTTGAGGATTAAGCAGAAGAACCGATACTTTCTCCGCTTCTTTTTGTTCCATCACACGTTCAGCCTCCTGCTGGGCATACATCTGCATATTATAATCCAGACTGATACAGAGATCGAATCCCGCTACCGGTTCCTTTCGTTTTTCCCCGATTCCATTTTGCTCGATTCCTCTGGCATCCGTTGTTGTGAGAATTGTCCCGTTGATTCCTTTTAACACTTCTTCGTATTTTACTTCCAGTCCGATGATTCCCTGATTATCTCCTCCGGTAAATCCAAGTACCCGGGAAGCAAGCCCGCCATACGGATAAAATCTTCGAAAATCCTCGTCCACTTTTACGCCGGCAAGCTGATATTCCCGGATCTTATCCCCCACTTCTTTTTCCACATTTGTTTTTACTCTTTCGATCGAGGATATTTTATTCACCCGTTTTCGTGCTTCCGCCTCATCGATTCCCAGCTCTTTTGTCAGCATCGCAATTACCTTTTCCGGTTCTTTGATCTGGCTGTGAATCACGGATATCGTACAAACTGTTTTATTATCTGCCAGTACAACTCCGTTCGCATCGAGAATTCGCCCTCTCGCGGCCTTGATCTTACGCTCTCTTTCGTGCAGATCATCGGCTTTTTTCGCATAATATTCCGACTGTACTACCATCAGATTGACCAATCGCCCTATCAAAGCTGTCAGCATAAACATACATCCCAGAAAAACCACCAGCGTTTTTTTCTTATGAAATGTTTTATTTTTCTCCATAAAAAACCCCGCAGAAGCTTTCCATTTAATGTATGGTCACTTCTGCGAGGTTATTCGTATTCCTGTTTTTACTTAATTTCCACTTTGTATGGCCGCTTCTTCATCAGTGATACCTTCACTCTCCTGCTTATTGTCAAGCTTGGTTTCACTGTCATCCTCCGGCGGTGCAGCCGTTGTTGTATCATCGGTGCTGTCAGACTGTCTGTTGGACTCTGCCTTCTGATTGATCAAATTTTCCAGATAAGTCATCTTTGCATTTGCTTTATCCGTTACCTCTTCATCCTGGAAAATGTTCAGATACGGAAGAATCTCTGTCATAACACCTTTATAAATATACTGTGCATACAGGCTGTCTGCCTGATATTCTGTATTTGGTTCGTCAACAACCACATACACAACCACCTGCGGATCATCCAGCGGTGCGAAACCGATAAATGATACCAGATATTTTTTTTCCTCACGGGGATATTTCTGTGCAGTTCCTGTTTTCCCGCCCATACTGTAACCGTCTACCTTCGCTGCTGCTCCGGTACCATCAGACTCCATAACAGTCCCCATATACTGGCGGATCAGTGCTGATACATCACTGGATACAGTCTGTTTTGTTACTACAGGCTGCACATCTTTGATCACATCACCGTCCTCGTTCAATATTTTACTGACCACATGTGGCTGATAATAATATCCACCATTGATCACAGAACAGATTGCCGCAATCTCCTGAATCATCGTACAGGTATATCCCTGTCCGAAGGAAGCACTGGCAAGTTCGGTACTTCCCGATGAAAGACTTTCTTCGGTGTGAAGTATACCTGTTGCTTCTCCCGGAAGATCAATACCCGTAGTAGCACCGAAATTAAATATTTTCTGGTACTTCAGGAATTCCTCCGATCCCAGAAGAGCGCCGATTTGCATCAAACCATCGTTACAGGAATGCTTGATCAGATCTGACAGGGTTTCCGTTCCATGTGCTCCCGGATAGATAATGCATCTGATTCTGGTCCCGCCAAACATCTGGTAACCGTCGCAGACAAACGTATCCGATGGCTGCACCACATCCGCATCCAATGCTGCACCAATGGTCAGCGGTTTTACCGTTGAGCCCGGTTCAAAAGCATCGCTGATACAATAATTTTTCCAGATACCGTAAAGATTCTCCAGCATCGTATCATTATCCATCCCATTGATCTCATCCTGCGAATAATAGGAAGTAAGATCTCTTGGATCGTTCAGATCATACGGATTATCCGTCGCCATGGCAAGAATCTCACCATTTTTCGGATTCGCAACAATGACACCTACATTTGCCGCTCCTTCGGCCCCTCTCGGACCATTTGCCATACCATCCATAAAATTGCTGATATATTTTTCTACTACCTGCTGAATATTAAGATCAATAGTTGATTCCACACTGTTGCCGTTAATCGGATCGATAATATTCTGTTCTACATCAGCATCTGAGTTGTAATATCCGAACTGTCTTCCGTTAACTCCGTTCAGAGTACTGGAATAATAGCCTTCGATTCCCCAGTCCGCACTGTTTCCCGTATACGTAAATCCAACCAGATGACTGGCTGTGGAATTCAGAGGATATACTCTCCGGTAATCTTCTTCAAACCATACCCCTTTGATGTTCGAACGCTCTGCAATTTCTTCTTTTGTCAGTTTTTCTTTTGCTTCTTCGCCGGATACATCGGTATAATCTTCAAACGCTTTCTTCTGATTGATAGAAACATTGCTTTGCAAAATCTGATACTGACTGTCTTTTGTAGTCTCATCTTCCAGTTTCTTTCGAACAGTTTCTTCATCCAGCCCCATCACATCAACCAGCGCTTTTATGGTTGGTTCTACATATTCTTCTTTTGTGTTGACTACTTTGCAGTCCAGAATAACTTTATATACTTTCTCACTGGTCGCCAGTACTACCCCGTTTCTGTCTGTGATATCTCCACGTTTGAACGGAATCACACGGCTGTCGTACTTTTGCTGCGACTGACTTAATACCTGTTTGCTGTACTGATTTCCCTGGCTGGCATTGATCACTGTGATTCGTATACCTAAACCTACGAAAGCCAGTACGACCATTCCAAACAGCCATACCAGCTTCATACGCATCTTACTATTTATCTTTCTTGTTAAAAGGGGATTCCCCCTTTTCTTTCTTCTCTTTCTTTGCACGCAACCACCTTATTTTGTCGTATCAGGTACATCTTTATACTGACGTACATAACTGTTTCCTGCAGTATCAAACTGATAAATCTGATCTTCCTGCGGATAAGTCATCCCCAGTTCGTTCATCGCCTTATCTTTTATCTTTTCCAGATCCACTGATGAAATGACACTGTTGTATAATGCATCATTGTCTGCTTTCAGCTGACTCAGTTCTGACTCTGCAGTGGCAATCTCCTTTGTCTGTGTCGTGATCGCAGACTTCATCTGCAGATAACGGACACACATAAACAGAGCTGCCGCTGATACCACTGCCAGAAACATTACATAACCGCGGCTCATCGCTCTGGTTCTTGCCCGATTTCTGGAAGTTGTCCGACGAACCGGTCTCACTTCCGGTTCTTCCTGTGGTATGGCCTGAATCTTGCGGACAGTATTACCATCTATCACATACTGTTCCACTGTTCGTTCCGATCTGGAATTTACCCTTCTGTTTTGCTTTCTGGCCATTGTTGCTGTCTCCTTACTTAGCTTCGGATATCTGACGTTCAAATACCCGCAATTTTGCACTCTGTGAGCGACTGTTCCACTCCAGTTCTTCCTCAGATGGAAGAATCGGTTTTCTTGTTATCACTCTGCCCTTGGATACTTTTCCGCATACACACACAGGAAAGTTCGGCGGACAGGTACATGGATTTTCATTTCTTCGGAAAATCGTCTTTACGATACGGTCTTCCAGAGAATGGAAGGTAATAATGCAGATCCTTCCTCCGTCATTTAAAAAGTCAATCATTCCATCCAGCGAATCACGCAGAACGTCAAGCTCATGATTCAGTTCAATCCTGAGCGCCTGAAATGTTCTCTTGGAGGGATGTCCTCCCGTTGCCCGGACTTTCATCGGAATGGCTCTTTTTATAATCTCCGTTAATTCTCCTGTGGTATGAATCGGTGTCTCCTGTCTTGCCAGACAGATATGTTTTGCAATATTTTTTGCAAACTTGTCCTCTCCATAGTCACGAATAATCCTGTACAGTTCACTCTCGCTATAAGTATTTACGATATCTTCCGCAGTTTTGGTCTGCCGCTGATCCATACGCATATCCAGAGGCACATCCTCCCGGTACGTAAAACCGCGTTCTGCATGATCCAGCTGATAGGAAGATACTCCCAAATCCAGCACAATACCATCAACAGAGTTGATTCCCCTTTTTTTTAATTCCGGGACCATGTGGCAATAATTACTGCGAATGATCATCGTGCGATCCTGATAGTCCCGCAGTCGTTCACTTGCCGCCTGTATTGCCGCATCGTCCTGGTCTATTCCTATTAATCTCCCCGTGGCAGATAATAATTTGCATACTTCCGAGGCATGTCCTGCCCCTCCCAAAGTTCCGTCAACATAGATGCCGTCCGGCTTCACATTCAGATTGTCTATGGTCTCTTTCAGTAATACCGATTTGTGTTTAAACTCCATCTAACACTCTTACTCCTTTTTTCACCGGATCTAGATGATAATTCCCATCTCCTGCATATCTTCTGCAATCGCATCCATATCATCATAGTCATTATTTTCACTCCACTTCGCCTTGCTCCAGACTTCGATCCGGTTCAGATTACCGGTGAGTACCACATCTTTCTCCAGACCTGCAAATTCCCGTAACGTTGCCGGTACCAGAATTCTCCCCTGTCGATCCAGTTCACATGTTGTCGCACCTGCCACAAAGAATCGTGAAAATTTTCTCGCATTTTTGTTTGTAAGCGGTAAAGCTTCCAGTTTCTTCTCAAAGATCTTCCACTGTTCCATAGGATAAATAGAAAGGCAGCCGTCTAAACCCTTTGTTAACACGAATTCATCTCCCAGTTCTTCGCGAAACTTAGACGGAATAATCAATCTTCCTTTTGTGTCAATTGTATGACTGTATTCTCCCATGAACATAGAATCTACCCTCTTTGAGTGCCGGGGAATTCCCCGGAATCATGAAATAAACGGTTCTCCCCAACCTTTTATTTCAGGTGCTTTCTGGAATCGGCTGCCACACACTCTCCCTTTCGCACCACTTTTCTCCACTTTCTACCACTTATGCTCTTTATTTTAAACCAAATGCAGTAAGAATACAAGGGGAAATTTTGGAAAAAAAATGAGGAAAAGCTTATCTTTTCCTCATTTTTCTGCATTTGTAACTGCCCGGTACCATCGCGGGATACTGCCTGTCGAACAGTTGCCTATATTTTTTTCTGTTTATTCACTTATACATTGAAACGGAATAAAATTACATCTCCGTCTTTTACCACATACTCTTTTCCTTCCATGCGGACCAGACCTTTTTCTCTTGCTCCGGCATAAGAACCGGACTCCAGAAGGTCTTTATAGTTGACAACTTCTGCCTTGATAAATCCTCTCTCAAAATCGGTATGGATCTTTCCGGCTGCCTGCGGTGCCTTTGTTCCCACTTTAATCGTCCATGCACGTGTCTCATCCTCACCGGCAGTCAGATAACTCATCAGTCCCAGCAGTTCATAACTTGCTTTTATCAGTTTCTCCAGACCGGATTCCTGAATTCCCAGATCATCCAGGAACATTTTTTTCTCATCATCTTCCAGCTCGGCGATCTCCTGTTCGATCTCCGCACAGATAACAAACACACCACTGTTCTGCTCTTTTGCCAGTTCCCGGACAGCCTGTACATGCGGGTTTGAAGCACCATCGTCTGCCAGATCATCCTCCGAAACATTTGCTGCAAAGATAACCGGTTTTGCTGTCAGCAGATTATACTCCTGCAGCCATGCCTCTTCGTCTTCGTTTTCTGTTTCCAGGGTAATCGCCGGTTTTCCGTCTTCCAGATGTGCTTTGATTCTCTGCTGCAGTTCCAGCTCTTTCGCTGCTGTCTTATCCATTCTGGCTGCCTTGGTTGTCTTGGCAATTCTTCTCTCCAGAATCTCCAGATCCGAGAAGATCAGCTCCAGGTTGATCGTCTCAATATCACGTACCGGATCAATCTTTCCATCTACATGGATAACATTGGAATCTTCAAAACATCGAACCACATGAACGATCGCATCCACCTCTCGGATATTCGCAAGGAACTGATTGCCCAGGCCTTCTCCCTTGGAAGCACCTTTTACAAGACCCGCAATATCCACAAACTCAATCACCGCCGGAGTCACCTTCTTGGAATGATAAAAATCTCCTAACAATTTCAGTCTCTCATCCGGCACTGCCACAATACCCACATTCGGATCAATCGTACAGAACGGATAATTGGCAGACTCAGCCCCTGCCTTTGTCAGTGAGTTAAACAAGGTACTCTTTCCCACATTCGGAAGCCCAACGATACCTAACTTCATACTATATACCTCTTTCCTAAATTTCCTTTATTTTATAGCCTTTTGCTCTTCGCAATCGCATCGAGTGCCACAATAAGCGCCATTTACACAACACCATAAAGTCTATCATATTTCCCCCACACAGGCAAGTTTTCTTTTCTCCCCATTTGAATCCTCTCCCCATACCAGCCTCCTTCCCCCTTTGAACACCCAGCCGTCAGCCCACCCCATCCTCCACCAACCGCCCGCTAGTTGAGCACGCGTTTGAGACTACAGGCTCAAACCGAGCGCAGACCCGGGCAGCTGGTGGAGGATGGGGTGGGATGACGGCGTCCCCTGTGTCCCAAAAAACTATCTTAATAAAATATAATAGCCGGGTGACCTCCCAGTGCAAGGGGAAAAGCAAAACATACACACTGGGAGTCCCCGGTTACTACCAAAAATCTATTCAGTTTCCGAAACCTCAGACTGGAATCCCGTCTTTTTTAAAACGTAACCTTCAACGTCTTAATCTCATAAGGTTTCATCTCGAAAGTCGCCTGATTTCCTGTAAATTCTACAGGATCTGCTCCTTCCTCCATCATATTACACTCGACAACAGATGTCAATTCCTTACCGAAAATTAGTGTCACCGGAGTTCTTCTGTTATAGCACTCGTACAGACGAACGATGACAGCATCTGAATCTTCCGCTTTTTTTACAACCTCAATCACTGCATTATCCTGATCAGAGGAAACCAGAGAATATTCCGGAGCAAGTGTTCCTCCTTCATTCTCTTTCCAGCTGTAGGTCAGAGGGTTATTGATCTGGTAAGCCTGTTTTACCGTACCGGCTTCTCGCCAGCCACCCTGATGTGGATAAATAGAATAGGTAAATTCATGCAGTTCTTTATCAGCTTCCGGATTCGGATGAATAGCAGATTTCAGCATGGACATACCGATCACACCATTACGGACACCAACACCATACTTGCAGTCATTTAACATACTGACACCGTAGCCATCCTCGGACACATCCATCCATTTATGGTGGCAAACTTCAAATTTTGCAAAATCCCAGGAAGTATTGTCATGGGTATCACGTTTTACGTTACCATACTGGATATCAAATGTAGCTTCGTTGGTATGTACATCGATCGGGAAGTAGTCTTTTACAAAGATCTGATGCTCTTTCCAGTCAATTACATTCTTGATATCGATTCTCGGAATGTCATGATACAGATAAATAAACTGTGTGATCGTGGAATCCAGATATTTACGCTCTACTTTTACGCAGGCTCTTACCGGACCATTTTCCACTACTTCCATCGCAGATACCTGATCGATATCCCAGGATTTTTCTGTATAATAATTGTTTACATCCCATGCATCATAGTTATGCGGGCGGTCTTCGTAACTTACGATCACGTTACCTGCTTTGCCAGGTTTCAGTATATCACGGTTTGCTTTCTTATCATAGATCTTCGCAAACTGACCTTTTTCATTATATTCCACCTTGAAGTATTCATTTTCCATCACTTCTGTGGAAACTTCCATGGACGGTGTTGCATCTGCCGCTTCTTCTTTCACGATATAAGTCTTATATCCTTTTCCTGGGACACCTGCTGCAAAGAATACATATGCTCCGTCTGCGGTTTTCTGAACAGCCAGTTTGGTCTCGCCATCGTAAACTGCAGGTTCTTCCATTCCTTCTGGAACAGTAAAGGTTACCAGATCATACGCTGCTGCACTGTTCGGGTTATATACAACCAGCGAATGCTTCGGTGCTTTTACACCGGCAGCGATATGAGCCAGCGTTGCATCAGTCAGCGCTTTATTTTCTGCAAAGATGCCTTCGTACTCTGCTTTGGAATCATCATACACTTCTTTGATCGAAGATCCCGGCAGAATATCGTGGAACTGGTTACGCAGGATGACCTCCCAGCCCTCATGCAGCTCTTTTTCCGGATATGCACCGCCTGCGGTCTGTGCATCCAGCATTGCGTACATTTCTTCGTTCTGATATGCAAATTCTGCTTTCCGGTTGAACTTTTTGTTTCTTGCCATAGAAGTATAAGTACCTCTGTGGTATTCCAGATACAGTTCGCCTACCCATGTCGGCAGATATTTTTTATCGGTTACATGTTTATCCAGAACATGGAAGAATTCTTTTGCAGTAGACATCTTGGTTCTCGGCATACCCGGGAGACCTTTTGCCAGACGTCTCTGGTTCTCCAGCATATCTTTGGTTGGACCGCCGCCACCATCTCCGAAACCGAAGCTGCAAAGTACTTCTTCGTTCAGATATTTCTGGCTGTATCGTGCCCATGCACCCTTCATCTGGCTCGGATTGATATATCCGTTATAAGTGGTAAAGTGTTCTGTCTCTGTACCACCCTCTACTGCTGCCTTATTATAGTCACGGGTCGGAACAAAATGTGTCAGTACACGGCTTCCGTCGATACCTTCCCATTCGAATGTATCATACGGCATCTTGTTAAACTCGTTCCAGCTGATCTTTGTTGTCATGAAATACGGAATTCCACATTTCTGCAGAATCTGCGGAAGTGCTGCGGAATAACCGAATACGTCAGGAAGCCACAGGATCTCATTGTCCACGCCGAACTCTTCTTTGAAGAATCTCTGTCCGTATACAAACTGGCGAACCAGTGCTTCACCGGAAGCGATATTACAGTCTGCCTCTACGAACATACCACCGTCCGGCTCCCAGCGTCCTTCTTTGACTCTTTCTTTGATCTGTTCATACACATCCGGAGCATTTTTCTTCACATATTTGTACAGCTGTGGCTGGCTGGACATAAATACATATTCCGGATATTCTTTCATCAGTTCCAGTACGGTAGAAAAGCTTCGAACTGCCTTGTCTTCTGTCACGCGCAGCGTCCACAGCCATGCACAGTCAATGTGTGTATGTCCTACACAGTAGATGATCGGGCTTTTCTCACCGTCACAATATTTCTCATAAAATTCTTTTGTGATGTACTCCTGTGCTTTTTCCAGGCTTTGATAATACTCTTTGGAACCTTCTTTTCTCATATCCAGCAGATTCAGAGATTCGTTCAGTGCCTGAATAATCGTAATATATGCCTGATCTTCCGTGTTCAGCAGTCTGGCACTCTGGTACGGAACTTCCAGGTCATAGTAATATTTCTCAGTCTTACGATCCAGTACTTTCAGGCTGGAGTTCATCTTCAGACTGAAGTTCTGGTCTCCGGTAAATGCGGAAAGAACAATGCGATAGGTGTCTCCTGCTTTGGCAGGCTCTGCCAGAATGATTTCTCTGTGGTTGACATCAAGCCCCTGTACTCTCACACCGTTTACAAAGATGGAAAACTGTGGATTCGTTGCATCCCACTCTCCTTCTTTTCCGGTTTTCAGTTCATACACTACACACTCTCCGTCAAATTCTTCCGGAATCGTCACTACGGTCTCAAACCAGTAATATTCTCTGTGTCCGCCCCACAGTTCCTGGTTCGTAATCTCTGTCCAGGATGAGGTATCCAGATTGTTTACATCCAGACATCTCTCATCGGTGCGGATCATCTTGTAACTCGGAATCGCAACCTGCTTCGGATATACCTGTTCCTGCAGATATTCCAGCATTTTACCGATTCTTTCTTTTAGCAATATCATTTTTGCTACCTCCTGATAAATAATAACTTATTGGCAACCGTTTTCTCTCTTTACCCCCTGCGGTTGCACAAAAAAACATCACCAATGCCTGTGCACACAGCAAACATTAAAATAAATCTGTGTACTTTTCTGCATCCGGCGATGTTTTTTTATAGCGGTTCTCTTAGGAAACAGAACATACAGCAGAACTGACAGCTTTTCGTCGAGAACTTTCCCATCACGGAAAGCACTGCTGGTAATATTATACCATACACTCTCTCCTTTTTAAAGTTCTGATGTTATCTTTTTCCTATATTTATTCATTTTGTCAGGTTTTTTTTCGTCAACTTTACTTTTTCATAGAAAGCGCAAATAATGCAAACAATGAGTTTGCCCATGCGAACCATTCTCTGGTGAATTTCTTCGGATCCTGACAGTCAAATCCCTCGTGCATCACTTTACAGTCTGCATCGGTAGCCAGAAGGGTTTCCAGCAGTTCTTTTCTCTCTTCTTCGTCATCAGAAGTCAGTCCCTGCATCGTCAGTGCGATGTGCCAGATATACTGATCCGGTGTGTGCGGACTTCCGATTCCTTTTGCGCTGGCGCCTTCAAAATAATATGGATTCTTTTTGCTTAATACAAAGGCTCTTGTATTTTTATAAATCGGATCGTCTTTTCCGCAATATGACAGCCATGGCAGGGACAACAGACTCGGTACATTGGCATCATCCATCAGATTGTAGTTGCCAAGACCATCTGTCTCGTATGCATAGATCTTTCCGAAGGTTTCATCTTCCACGATACCATATTTCCGGATACCTTCCTGGATCTCTGCCTGTAACTCTTTTGCTTCTTTTGCCATCTGTGGATCCTGGAAATCTTTCTCCAGGAATTCTGCCATATAATCCAGAACTACGCTTGCAAACATGTTGGACGGAATCAGATAACCATACTTGCACGCATCATCACTCGGGCGGAATCCGGACCAGGTCATACCGGTGTAACCTACCGGTGCACCCTTTCCATCGTTACTTAAGGTATCAGACGGCGGACAGTTGAGACGTACGAAAGAATACTCGGAGTTCTCATGGTACTGCTCTGTCTGCCATACATCCAGAATGTCGCGAAATGCCTGTTTTACTTCCGGTGTAAAGACATCCCTTGCTCCGGAATTCTCCACGTACTGTTTGATCAGCCAGATCGGGTAGCACAGGGAATCAATCTCATACTTTCTCTCCCAGTTCCACGGATTGTATTTTGTCAGGTCTTTCTCCCAGCAGTTTCCGTTGTCTTCTTCGTTAAATGCATTGGCATACGGATCAATATGTACATACTTTGCCTGACGGGCGATCAGCCCTTTTACCATCTCTTTTAAGATTGGATATTCTTTCAGATATGGCAGATAATGAACGACCTGTGCAGAAGAATCTCTCAGCCACATTGCTGCGATATCTCCGGTAAATACATACGCTTCTCCGCTCTCAAGAAATTTTGTCGTGGTTTTTGCAGTACTTACATAACAGTTCTGGAATGTTTCCTGCATCTTCGGATTCCCTTCCCAGTATGCTGCTTCTTTTCCGGCGATTTCTTCTACCGCCTGAACCAGTGCTTCTTTCTTTTCCTGTGTGTTCATGTAAAAATCCTCCTTGTCACTTCAGTCTTTGCTTTGTATCATCAACAGTACACCCTGTTCCCAGCTGACATCTGCCACATCCGCTGTGATCTCATTGCTCACCCCCAAACCTTCCCGGTCTTTTAACTGATAGTGATCCAGCGGGTATTTAAAGCCCTTAAGTGTCAGTCCTTCCACGGTTTCACCCATGGGGAACAGAGACACATAAGTACCATACTGTTCTTCTTTTTTGAGAGAAAATGTTTTTTCTACCGGAAGACCGATCTTATTTCTGCTGTCCACGATCCATACCGGTACTTTTTTCTCCCATGCTTCCTTTAATATCTGCAGATTGCAGACCACGTGATCGATCCTGGTCCCCGTTGCCCCCAGAATCCAGATCTCTGTACTGCCCTCTTCCAGGGCTTTATCCAGTGCGATCTTTGTATCTGTCGCATCCTTTACCGGATTGTAGGTACGGATCGGGATCTCTCCCTCCTGCCGGTAACGTTCCAGAATCTCTCCCGGAAGACTGTCAAAATCTCCCACGATATAATCCGGACGGATGTCATATTCATAACAAAACTGTAACCCTTTGTCTACTCCGAGAATGTAATCTGGTTTCAACTCCTGTATAAAGGAGAGAGCAAAATCTGCTTCGATCATGCCCCCTGTGATAATCAGCGTTTTCATTTTTATCTGCTCTCCATTTTCTCTTTCAGGCAACGGACGTTTTCTCCAATATTTCCGCCAAAGACAGCAGATCCGGCAACCAGAATATTGGCACCTGCATCCAGTACTTTATCGATGGTCTTTTCGTTAATTCCGCCATCTACCTGAATATCCACGTTCAGTCCTGCCTCCGTGATCATTTTTCGTAGTTTCTGTACTTTTCCGGTACAGCTTTCAATATAACTCTGCCCACCAAATCCAGGATTGACTGTCATGATCAGTACCATATCTACCAGATCCAGCACACATTCCAGCTGACTGACCGGTGTACCCGGATTGATCGCCACACCGACCTTCATTCCGGCTTTACGGATCTCCCGTAATGTGCTGTCCAGATGCTTACATGCTTCCGCGTGTACGGTCAGCATATCCGCTCCGCTTTTTTTGAATTCTTCAATATATCTTCCCGGCTCCTCGATCATCAGATGGACATCAAAAAACAGAGAACTGTTTTTACGAATGGATGCGATCACCGGCATCCCAAAGGAAATACTCGGAACAAATGCTCCATCCATCACATCTATATGAAGCCATTCCACTCCTGCTTCTTCCACCTGTCGGATCTGTTCTCCAAGACAATTAAAATCTGCTGCCAATATAGATGGTGATAACTGATACATCGCTTAATATCTCCTTTTTTCCTGTTCTTTCAGCTCTTCATAAAAGCTGACATAATTTTCATAACGCTGTCTGTGAATTTTTCCTTCTTCCACTGCCTGTTTAACCGCACATTCCGGCTCATGAACATGCACACACCCCTGAAACCTACATTTTCCTTCATATTCCGCAAACTCCGGATAGTGGAACCGCAGTTCCTCTTTTTCCATTCTCTCCACAAACAGAGAACTGAATCCCGGTGTATCCATCAGATAGGTGTGTTCTCCCACTGTCAGAAGCTGTGCATGGCGGGTCGTATGACGCCCACGTTTCAGTTTTTTACTGATCTCGCCTGTCTCCATGCTGACTTCTTCCTGTAAGAGATTTGTCAACGATGATTTTCCCACACCGGATGGTCCTGCAACCACTGTTGTTTTTCCTTCCAGAATCTTACGGATCTGGCTGATTCCTTCCTCCTGTTCGGCACTGGTAAGAAGCACCTGGTAGCCACAGGAAATGTAGATCTGATACATCTGATCCAGTTCTTCCTGCTCTGCCAGATCTTTTTTATTGAAACAGATAATACTTGGAATCTCCTGCTGTTCCATTGTAATCAAAAAGCGGTCCAACAGCTGGTAATTCGGATCCGGCTGACGGACTGCAAAAATCACAAGTGCCTGATCCACATTTGCCGCTGCCGGCCGGATCAGTTCATTTTTTCTTGGAAGAATCTGTATCAGATTGCCGGTCTTTTCTTTTTCGTCCAGAACTTCAATCTCCACATTATCTCCTACCAGAGGTTTTTTCTTCTCTTTTCTGAAGATTCCCTTTGCTTTACATTCATAAACTCCGGACTCTGCTACGTCCACGTAGTAGAATCCGGCAATTCCTTTTATAATTTTTCCCTGCATAGATACCTCTTAAGACTGTTTAAACGGCACATTAGAATAATGTCCACGTTCTACATAATCTCCGTCTACCATTTCCCTCAGATATACGGTTCCGGTATCCACCCCATCTGCACCGGCAATTGCCAGTGTATAAGGGAATGTAATCGTCTGTCCGTCCAAAATCACAGTCTCCACGTTCTGTCCATTGACATTCTGCACCAGAGTCAGCTGAACCGGTCCTCCGGTATACGTAGATGGCTGATCCAGTTTTACATTACAAGTCCAGCTTCCGGTATCGCTGTCGGAAGCATCCCCCTCTGCAGGTGCCTCATTCGGAAGAGTTGTTGTCTCAGGCGCATGATAAACCTGAAGCGTAATAGTAGATCCCGGATCTACAGAAGTTCCCGCTGCTACACTCTGATTTGCCACACAGCCTTCCGCCACATTACCGGACGCATCTGTAGTTGTCTCTACATTTACCTGTAATCCCTGATCATTCAGTGATTTCTTCGCTGTTGCTTCATCCTGTCCGATGACATTCGGTACTTCTACCTGTTTGTTCTCTTCTCCCAGACTGACAACCAATGTAATGGTGGATCCTGCATCTACCTTTGTTCCTTCGGAAGGATTTACACTGATAACTTTTCCGATGGCTACCGTATCACTGTAATCCTGCTGAATCTCAGTATTCAGACCCAGTGCTTTGATCAGAGCTTCTGCCTCACTCTGTGATTTACCGGTTACACTCGGCACACTCGGTGCATCTGTTCCCGAACTTACAACATAGTTAATTACCGTTCCCTGATCTACTTTTGTTCCTGCCTCTGTTTCCTGAGACATGATGGTTCCTGCTTTATATTCGGAAGACTGACTTTCTCCGGTCTTGTTTCCCTTTAAGCCAAGCTGTTCCAGAACACTCAACGCATTTTCTTCTGTCATGCTGGTCAGCTTCGGTACAGATACCTGTCCGTTTTCATCTACTGTATCATCAATTTCTTCCTGTTCTGTCTGCTGAGTGTCATCTTTTTTTGCAGTTCCACCGATATTTACCAGACCTGCTGCCCGTGCAATAAAGAAAATCAGAATACAGATAATGATCGCACCGATAATAAATCCGCCGATAGTCATAGCTTTTTCCAGTTTGGAACTTACTTCGCCTTCCTCATCGTCTTCCTCATCGTCATCATACTCGTCATCATATTCATCATCATCATCTTCTTCTTCCTCCTCATACGTATCTTTCTGAGGAGTGGCATATCCTGAACGTCCTTCCCTGATGGCTTCCAGTTCATCATCGGAAAGCATCACCGTCTGTGCATGCTGTGCCAGCGGTGTCACTACAACAAAATTTCCATTCGGATCCAGCAGCGAATGTTTCAGATCTTCAATCACTTCTGACATATTTTCATATCTGCGGTCAACGCTTTTCTGTGTACATTTCAGAATGATCTGTTCCAGACTGTATGGAAGATCCGGTACATATTTTCTGGGTGATACAATTTCTTCCTGCAGATGCTTAATTGCAATTGCAACAGTAGTATCCCCGTCAAACGGAACATGTCCCGTTACCATCTCATACATGGTAATACCAAGCGAATAAATATCACTCTTGGCATCACTGTAACCACCACGTACCTGTTCCGGTGAACTGTAATGTACCGATCCCATCACATTGGAACTGATGGTATTGGAAGAAGCTGCTCGCGCAATACCAAAGTCAGACAGCTTTACTTTACCATCTACAGATATGATAATATTCTGCGGTTTTACATCTCTGTGCACAATATTGCTCTTATGTGCCGCCTCCAGTCCTAGAGAAACCTGAATCGCAATACTCGTTGCCTCTCTTACGGAAAGTTTTCCTTTTCTTGTAATATAGTCTTTCAGGGTAATCCCCTGTACCAGTTCCATGACAATATAGTAAATGCCGTTATCCTCCCCAACATCATAGACATTTACCACATTCGGATGCGCAAGACCTGCTGCAGCCTGTGCTTCCTTGCGGAATTTGGAAATAAAGCCTTTATCCTGGCTGAATTCCGCTTTCATTACCTTCACTGCTACGAGACGGTTCAACTTATGATCTTTTGCTTTGTAAACATCCGCCATACCGCCGCTGCCGATTCTGCTGATGATCTCGTATCTTTCTCCTACAATCATTCCCTCTTTTAACATTCTTTCACCTCGTTTGTAAATGGTTCGATTAGAATTACTGATATATTATCTCTGCCCCCGTTTGTATTGGCATTTGCCACCAGTTGTCTGCCGGACTGTTCGATATCCGGTGAATCCCCCAGAATTTTCTGGATCTCCTCATCCGCCACCATATTACTCAGTCCGTCTGAACACAGCAAAATCCGATTCTTTTCCTCCAGCTGCACATCGAAGAAATCGATATCCACCGCTTCGGACGCTCCTAATGCTCTAGTGATAATGTTTTTATCCGGATGATTCCGGGCTTCCTCTTTACTGAGTTCTCCCCGCATCACCATCTCGGCGATCCAGGAATGGTCTCTGGTGATCTGCACCAGGCCCTGTTCACCGGAAATATACAGACGACTGTCTCCCACATTGGCCACATACGCATAATATCCCACAATGGTCACCGCCACGAGGGTTGTCCCCATGCCGGCTTTTCCTGCATCTGCTTTCGCCAGCTCATGAATCTTTTCATTCGCTTCCTCAATTGCATGACGCATGATCTTTATAGGATTAAAACTCATATCTTTTTTTACTGATGCCTCGATTACAGAAACGGCACAGCGTGAGGCAAAATCTCCGGCATTATGCCCGCCCATTCCATCGGCAAGCACAAACAGATTTGGAAGATTTCCTATCGGCTGCTCGGACGCATATACATAATCCTGATTCTGACTTCTGACCTGTCCTACATCTGTCAAAGAAAATGACTTCATGCCAGCTTCTCCCTTGTCTTTTTATTTGTAACTGTTCAGTACCTTCACAGTCACTTTTATTTTTCTTCGGCGGAGTCTTTTGTTGTATTTTCCTGCCGGTCACTGTATTTTTTTCTCAGCTGACCACAGGCCCCATCGATATCCCTGCCCATTTCTCTTCTAATAGTAACATTAATTCGATATTTTTCAAGTTTATTTTTGAAATTCTCTATTACTTTTTTGTCAGACTGTACAAAATTCCGTTCCTTTATCGGATTAACCGGAATCAGATTAATATGACAATTTAATCCGTGTACAAGTCCGGCCAGCTGTCTGGCATCTTCCTGACTGTCGTTCTTTCCGCCCACCAGGCTATATTCAAAAGTCAGTCTTCTTCCTGTTTTTTCAAAATAGTATTTGCATGCCGGAAGAACCTCAGACAAAGAATATTTATAGGCGATCGGCATCAGTTCTTTTCTCTTTTCATCATTTGGTGCATGAAGAGATAATGCCAGTGTAATTGTCAGATCTTCCTCTGCCAGTTGTCGGATCCGCGGTACCAGGCCGCAGGTTGACACCGTAAGATTCCTCTGGCTGATATTCTGTCCTTTTTCATCGCTCAGAATTCTGATAAATCGAATCAGATTATCATAGTTATCCAATGGCTCTCCTGTTCCCATCACAACCACATTCGACACACGCTCCCCGGTCAGTTCCTGGATCCGGTAGACCTGATCCAGCATCTCGGACGGCAGAAGGTTTCTGGTCAGTCCACCGATCGTGGATGCACAGAAACGGCATCCCATCCGACAGCCAACCTGGGAAGAAATGCATACGGAATTGCCATGCTTGTATTGCATCCATACACTCTCGATCACGTTACCGTCTGCCAGCTGAAACAGATACTTCTGTGTGCCGTCAATCTTTGAAGTCTGAACTTCTACAACTTCCAGATGTGTCAGTGGCTCCTGTTCTGTCAGCTTTTTTCGCAAACCTTCTGACAGATTTGTCATTTTCTCATAGCTTCCCACCGCTTTCTGATGAAGCCACTGATACAGCTGTTTCCCTTTGAACGGTTTTTCTCCAAGAGAAATCATCTTTTCTTTCAGTTCTTCTTCATACAGCGATTTGATATCTAATTGTTCCATTATTTTTCCTCTTTTTATCACTGATGTATTCACAGCATTTTCCGCATCTGTTTCTTACAGAACTGTCCATCCGGCGCTTCTCTTACTTTTTCCGCATCCTTGCCAGAAAGAAACCATCTGTCTTATGCACTCCGGGAAGCAGTTGCAGCCAGCCCTGGGCGGTGGTTTCACTGTGCAGTTCTTCGCACAGATACGGATCCAGACTTTCCAGTACAAATGGATAATTCTCCGTAAACCATGCCACATTGCTCTGATTTTCCTCCGATGTGATCGTACATGTGCTGTAAATCAGAATGCCGCCGGGTTTTACATAAGAAGCTGCATTGTGAAGGATCTGTTTCTGAAGCACTGCCAGCTCCTGAATCTTATCTTCATCCGTACGATACTTGATATCTGTTTTCTTTCCAATAACTCCAAGACCGGAACATGGTACGTCTGCCAGTACAATATCTGCTTTTTCTACGGATTGTTTATCTAAAAGTGTGGCATCTTTCCGATGCGCACGAATATTCAGTGTCTGTGTTCTTTCAATATTTTCCTCAATGAGACCCACTTTATAATCTGTAAGGTCTCTTGCATCTACCATACCCTGTCCCTGCATCTTATCTGCCATATGAAGACTCTTTCCTCCCGGTGCTGCGCAAAGATCGATCACATAATCTCCCGGTTTCGGATCTGCTGCTTCCGTTACCAGCATTGAACTTACATCCTGCACTACAAACCGTCCCATCACAAAAGATTTAAGCCCTTCCAGATGGCTGTAATCTGACAGATAGAATGCATACGGAAGATATGGTGCCTGTTCAACCGTTGCTCCCTGGCCTTTCAGACTGTTGACCGTCAATTCCTGCTCCACCCGATACAGCTGGCATCGGATCGTCAACGGATGATCCGTCAGAAAATCTTTTAACATGCATTCCGTTGTTTCTGTTCCGTAAGTCTGTACCCATCGTTTTACCAACCACTGTGGTACCGAATAATAAACCGACAGATATTCCTCCGGATCCCTGTTCTTATCCGGATAAATAATCTCTTCTTTTTTTCTTGCCACATTACGCATTACGCCGTTGACAAATCCCTTCAGGCTGTAAAATCCTTTTTTCTGTGCCAGTTTTACCGCTTCGTTGCAGGCTGCAGGATCCGGCACGCTGTCCATAAACATAAGCTGATAAACACCGCTTCGAAGAATGTTACGGATCACCGGTTTCATCTTATTTACTCTGACACTGGAAAACTGATTCAGAACATAATCGATCCGGAGCATATATTCCAGAGTTCCCTCCACAAGCCGGTTGATAAATGCACGGTCCTGTTTCGGAAGATACTGAACTTTATTCAGAGCATTTCGGATTGCCAGATGGCTGTATTCTTTTTCCTGTGTAATTTCCAATAATATCTCCAGGGCGATTCCCCGAAGTTCTGTTCCATTTGCCACGTTTTTTTCCTCCGGTTGTTTCTGTTGGCATCGATTTCCACTGATTCACCGGTATATCATTGATACCGGTATACAGTTCTGAAAACACAGACGCAGCAGTGGCTACGCTGAATCTTCGAGAGCTGTGCAATCGGATCCGCCGCCAAGTCTATGGCGCATTTATTTCGAAAACGATATACTAACAGGGAAGTATCATCCCTTCTTCCACCGTATAGCCACGCAAAAATGCCTGCGCATCCATTCGTTTTTTTCCCTCCATCTGCAGGGTATCAATCTTCAGAATTCCCTCTCCGGTCTGAATCCGGAATCCTTTTGCATCTGCCTGCAGTACAGTTCCCGGTGCTTTTTTCTCACCGTTTTCTTCTTCCACAGATGCTTCCCATATTTTCAAAGTTTTTCCGTTCAGATGGGAAAATGCACTTGGCCACGGATTCAGTCCGCGAATCAGGCGTTCCAGTTCTGTTGCTGATTTTGCCCAGTCCAACTCACCCATTTTTTTACTGATCATGGCTGCATACGGCGTTGTACTCTCTTCCGGCTGTTTTTCAAAAACGGCACTGCCGTCTTCCAGCATCGGAAGTGTCTCAACCAGAAGTTTGGCCCCTGACTCACTCAGACGGTCAAACAGACTGCCGCCAGTCTCTTTTTCATTCAGCGGAACAATCACTTTATTGATCATATCTCCGGTATCCACACCTTCATCCATCCGCATAATAGTAACACCGGATTCTTTATCACCGTTAATCACAGCCCACTGAATCGGAGCCGCACCACGGTAGGCCGGGAGCAGGGATGCGTGTACGTTAATACATCCATATTTTGGCATATGCAGAATCTCTTTCGGAATAATCTGTCCGAACGCCACCACAACGATCACATCCGGATTCAGTTCTTTCATCACCTGAATAAATTCCGGATCTCTTACTTTTTGGGGCTGATATACCGGAAGTCCCAGTTCCATCGCCGCCTCTTTGACCGGTGTGGGCTGCAGGTTCTTTCCCCTGCCCTTTGGTTTATCCGGCTGGCTGACCACACCGGCAATCTCATGACCGGCCTTCGCCAGCTCTCTTAATGTCCCCACAGAAAAATCCGGGGTTCCCATAAATACTACTCTCATCTATTCTCCATCCTCTTCTTCGTAATTCACATCGTGCAGCTCACCTTCCACGTGTTCCACGTACAAGATACCGTCCAGATGTTCACATTCATGACAGATTGCACGTGCCAGAAGTCCTTCTCCTGTCAGAATAAACGGTTCCATATTAATATCCAGTGCTTCTACGGTTACTACATTCGGTCTTGTCACCACACCGGATTTGCCTGGTACCGAAAGACATCCTTCTTCCCCTGTCTGTTCCCCGGAAGTCTCTTTGATCACCGGATTGATCAATACATACGGACCATTCTCATCTCCGATATCAATCACAACAATTCGTTTTAACATTCCCACCTGTGGTGCCGCCAGTCCCACACCATAAGCATCATACATGGTCTCCAGCATATCTTCTATCAGTTCCTGAATCTTTGGTGTCATCTCTTCCACCGGTCTGCAGACTTTGTTCAGGATTCTGTCTCCCATAGTTCTGATTTTTCTGATTGCCATTCTTTTTCCTCCTGTCAGTGATTAAAATCCAGCTGAATCCGAATTTCCCTGAATCCGCTGTTTACTTCTATATATTGTTCCAGTCTGCTCTTTGCCCGCAGCAGCAGCTGGTGATCCTCCTGCTTTATATAAATTACTTTTCGATACATATCGGCGATCTTCGATACGGTTTCATCTGCAGGTCCGATGATCTGCAGCTGTCCGTGACTGTCCACCCGGTTCAGGAATTTTTTTATATATTGCATTCCTGTCTCCAGTAGTTCCTCATTACCACAGCTTCCATGGATCGCCAGTAGATTGGATACCGGTGGATAACCCAGAAGTTTCCGATAACCGATCTCCTCTTCATAAAATGCCCGGTAATCCTGATGCATCGCCGCCTGAATACTGTAATGTTCCGGTTGATATGTCTGGATAATCGCTTCTCCGGGCTTTTCTCCTCTTCCTGCTCTTCCCGCTGCCTGCGTCAGTAACTGAAAAGTCCGCTCACTTGCCCGGTAATCACTGATATTCAGTGAAAGATCCGCCGCCAGCACTCCGACCAGCGTCACTTTCGGAAAATCATGTCCCTTGACGATCATCTGCGTACCGATCAGGATATCTGCCTCCTGGTTTGCAAATGCAGCCAGAATATTCGCATGTCCTTCTTTTTTTCTGGTTGTATCCAGATCCATCCGCAAAACCTTTGCCTGTGGAAACCGCTTTTTTACGATTTCTTCTATCTGCTGCGTTCCCGCACGAAATCCTCCAATATAGGGTGATCCGCACACCGGACACTGCTGTGGTTGTCTCGTCTCATACCCGCAATAGTGGCACACCATTTTTCCGTTCCGGTGCTGTGACAGAGAAACATCACAGTGGGGACATTTCATCACTGTCCCACAGGAACGGCAGGAGAAAAATCCCGCATATCCGCGACGATTCAAAAACAACATGATCTGCTCTTTCTTTTTTAACCGTTCTTCAATTTTTTCCTGTAAAATACTGCTCAAGATCGACCGGTTCCCCTGTTTTAATTCTTTCCTCAGATCTACAGAATAAACCTTCGGCATCTGCCTGTTTTCATATCGGCTGTTCAGTTCAAACAGCCGATACGTTCCATTCTGTGCCTGATAATACGCATCTACCGATGGTGTGGCACTTCCAAGTACCACCGGACAGTGTTCCAGATTGCCTCTCTCAATCGCTGTCTCTCTGGCATGATAACAGGGCACCGTCTCACTCTGGTACGAAGTTTCGTGTTCCTCATCGATCACGATCAGCCCGAGATTCGGAAACGGGGTAAACAGTGCAGATCGCGGTCCGATCATCACCTGCAGTTCCCCTTTTTTTGCCCGTTCAAACTGATCGGAACGCTCACCGGGAGAAAGCCGGGAATGTAAAACAGAGATTCTGTCTCCGAACCGCCGATAGAAACGCTGCACTGTTTGATAAGTCAGCGCAATCTCCGGGATCAACAGGATCACCTGCTTTCCCTGGTTGAGCACTTCTTCCATCAGTTCCATATATACCTGGGTTTTTCCGCTCCCGGTTACCCCGTGAATCACCACCGGGCGAAAATCGTTTTCTCTCCAGCCGTTCAGAATCCCATCCGCCACTTCTCTCTGTGCCGGTGACAGTAGTGCTTTTGTCTGCTCACATTCCGTAGTCTGGATGGGATTACGATACACTTCCGTAGCCTGTACCCGGATCATCCCTGTATTCTCCATGGCCTTTATCACACTGGCTGTCAGATGCAGTTTATCCATTGCCAATGTATAAGAGATCGTATCATTCTCAAGCAGTGCCTCGAGAAGTCTCTGCCTGGCCACATAATGTTTTTTACGGCACAGTTCCAGCTGATTTTCTGCTTCGTCTTTTTCGAGCAACAGACGGATCCAGCGTTTTTCTTTCTGTTTCATCTTCTGTTTTACCGGAAGTACCGTCTTTAACGCCTGAATCATCGTGGCGCCATACTGCTCCCTCATCCAGGCAGCAAGTGCTATCAGGCGGGATTCAATGGAATTGCTTCCTGTCTCCACTCCCCGGATCTCTTTCATGCGGCTGACATCAAAAGAAGGCTGATCCGTCACCCGGATCACGTATCCTTTGATCATCCTTCCTCCATTTCCGAAAGGAACCTGCACCTGCATCCCCGGCTGTAACCTCCCCTCAAGATGCTGTGGAACCAGATACTGAAAGGATCTATCCAGTTTTTCACTGGTAATATCTACAATAATATCCGCATATGTCTTTATCATGCTTTTTTCTTGGCATCTTCTTCCAGAATCTCACGGATCAGTACACGTTCATCCATCGGATATTTCTTTCCTTTGATCTCCTGATAGTCTTCGTGACCTTTTCCTGCAAGTACAATGATGTCTCCCGGTTGTCCATGATGAATGGCGTAAGCAATAGCTTCTTTCCGATCGATGATCTCAACATATTTTCCTTCTGTCTTGCTGATACCTGTTTTGATATCATCAATAATCGCCTGAGGCTCTTCATTTCTCGGGTTATCGGATGTGATGATCGTCAGATCTGCCAGTTTACCGGACACTTCTCCCATCTCAAACCGGCGGTCACGGGAACGGTTACCACCACAGCCAAACAGACATACCAGACGGTTCGGTTTATATTCTCTCAGTGTGGTAAGAAGGGATTCCAGGCTCATCGCATTGTGTGCATAATCGATCATCAGAGTGAAATCATCAGATACCTTTTCCATCTCGATTCTGCCCTTTACTTTTGCACATTTCAGGGCTTTGCATATGTTTTCTTCAGATACGTTAAAATGTCTGCAGATTGCAATAGCCGTCAGCGAATTGTAAATACTGAATTTTCCAGGAAGATCGATCTCCACCGGAAAATTCAACAGTCCCTGCAGATCATAGGAGATTCCCAGCACTCCTTTTTTTGTAAGCAGTTCAGGATTGACCGCGCGAAGGTCTGCCTCCGGTGAAAATCCGTAAGTCTCCAGACTGCAGGTATGTCCGTCAATGATCTTCTCATAATGTTCGTCATCTCTGTTGACAATACCGATCCGGCACTGACGAAGTAACATCTTTTTACAGGACAGGTAATGTTCAAAGCTGGTATGTTCGTTCGGTCCAATGTGATCTGGTTCGATATTGGTAAAGATACCGATATCAAAGGTGAATCCTGCGGTTCGATGAAGCATCAGTCCCTGGGAGGATACTTCCATCACTGCACAGTCACAGCCTTCATCCAACATCTGTCGCAGATATTTCTGCACCAGAAGAGATTCCGGTGTGGTATTTGCAGACGGGATCACGGTATCTCCGATGATTGTTTCGATGGTTCCGATCAGACCCACTTTGTAACCGGCATTTTCCAGAATGGATTTTACCATGTAGGTCGTTGTGGTTTTTCCTTTTGTTCCGGTGATTCCGATCACACGTAGCTTATCTCCCGGATAATCATAGTAGGCTGCTGCCACAAGTGCCATCGCATACCGGCTGTCCTTTACCTGGATCACTGTCACATCCTCCGGCACTTCTACCGGTTCTTCCACGATAATTGCCTTCGTTCCCTGTCCGGCTACACTTTTTGCAAATGTATGACCATCCACAACAGCACCACGGATACAGATAAAAAGAGAACCTTCCTTTGCTTTTCTGGAATCCGCAACGACTTCCTCTATTTCCTGATCGAGAGTGCCCTGCAGACATGTATATTCCAAACGTTCTAGAATCTTTGATAATTTCATCAACTTCAACCTCCTTTGGATCGCGGGCAGGTCAATTGCCCATAGATATTTATAGAATAGCATATTTTGCACAAAAAAAGAAGAGGGGGATGGGATTTTGCGGGGAAATGGTTATGAGGCGGACGCCGGAGAAGGGGACGGGCGGTTAGGGGAACTTTGAGCTAGCCGCTAACTCCGGCTATTATTCACGAGGGTCAGCTGACCCTCGCGAAAGCCTACGTAAGCGTCGGATCTCAAAGCTTCCCCTAACCGCCCACCAGTGCGTTCGCCTCATAACCATTTCCCCGCAAAATCCCATCCCCCTCTTCTTTTTTTGTGCAAAATATGCTATTCTATAAATATCTATGGGCAATTGACCTGCCCGCGATCCAAAGGAGGTTGAAGT
>NZ_JALFPR010000145.1:0-5864 GCF_022785585.1 Oliverpabstia sp.
GAACTAACTACCAGCTTTACACAGATTTAACGAAAATCATACAATACCATGATAGAGCCATATGCGTTCTCCCACTATACTGTAAACCGTAAATGAATTATACAGATTCATAACAGAGATTTTACAGATGATTTCAAGAATCGAGCAGCAGACAGCTGCCGGAAAAGGGAGAACACAAAATGAATGAAAATGTAAAAGTAGTATTTGGGCTGATTGGTGGGTTGGCGCTGTTCCTTTATGGAATGAACAGTATGAGTGATGCGCTGCAAAAGGCAGCCGGAGAAAAGATGAAGAAGATTCTGGAATTTCTCACGAAGAATCCGATCATGGGAGCGTTGGCCGGAGCCCTGGTTACGGCTGTGTTACAGAGCAGTTCGGCAACTACCGTTATGGTCATCGGCTTTGTAAGCGCCGGACTGATGAGTCTGCCACAGGCGATTTCCGTTATCTTTGGTGCTAATATCGGTACGACGATGACTGCCCAGCTGATGGCATTCAAAATCAGTGATTACATTTATCCGTTGATCTTCATCGGATTCATGCTGAACTTCTTAGGGAAAAAAGAAAAGGTTAAAAATATTGGTATGGTTATCTTTTCTTTCGGACTTTTGTTTGAAGGAATCGAGATCATGGGCAGCGTTATGAAACCACTGGCAGGAAGCCCGATCTTTGTAGATCTGATGGGAAAAGTATCTTCTGTTCCGGTGCTGGGTGTTGTCCTCGGTGCGGTGATGACTCTGGTGGTACAGAGTTCCTCTGCAACGATCGCAGTCCTTCAGAGCTTTGCTTCTCAGGCAGGACCGGACGGTGTCAGCAGCGTGATCGGACTGACAGGAGCGATTCCGATTTTGCTTGGAGATAATATCGGTACGACGATCACAGCACTTCTGGCATCCATCGGACAGTCCAAAGATGCAAAACGTACCGCAATTGCACACAGCTTTTTCAATATCACGGGTACCTGCGTATTTATCTGGATCATTCCGTGGTTTGCACAATTTGTACGTTATATCTCTCCAAAAGGAAATGAGATCGATGTGATCTCCCGCCAGATTGCCAATGCACATACGACATTCAACGTGGTCTGTACACTGGTATGGCTGCCGCTGATCCCGCTCATGGTGAAGATTGTTACCACGATTATCCGTGGAAGAGATAAGAATACCGGTGTGGTTTATGAACCGAAATATCTGGATAACAAGGTAATTGATCAGCCGGTGGCTGCTATGTATCTGGTATCTCAGGAACTGGAAAATCTGACAGGATTTGCCGTACATATGCTGAACAGCCTGAAAGGTTCTCTGAATCAGAAAAAGACCTCAGCTGCATATGAAAAATTCAAAAATCAGCTGGATATCGTCCAGCACCTGCAGGAAGAAATCACGGACTATATCACCAAATTGTTTTCCAGCGGTAATCTGACAGAGCTTCAGTCTGAACAAACAGCAGGACTTCTGTATGTAACCAACAATATCGAACGTATCGCCGACCGGTGTCAGGATATCGACAGCATCTGGATAAAAATCCAGGGCGATGGCATGAGCTTTTCCGAGGAAGCCGGCAAGGAAATTGAAAATTGCATCAATGTCCTTCTGGATCTGCTGCGCCGGGCTATGACAGCCGTAAAAGAGGGCAGTGAAGAGGAAGCGGAACTGGTATTCAAAAATAAAAAGAAACTGCATAAAGCAGAAAAGAAATTCAACAAAGCTCATCTGAACCGCGTAAAGAATCAGAAATGCGATCCGGCGATGACCGGCTGCTTCTCCGGCATCCTCTACAACCTGGACCGAGCTGCCGACAACTGCGTAAGTATCGCAGAAGAAGCACTGGATAACCAGGGATTCGTAAAATTAGGCGAAGCCGCCAGAAACTTTGCGGCACCGGCTGCGGTTGTGGAGGCTGTGTAAAAGATAATAACAGTGATAAGAAATATATAATTTAAGAGGAACAGAGTATTTTTGATTTTGAGATACAACAAAATTTGAAAATACTCTGTTTTTGGTTGTTCGAGCAATGAACGAAAATCTTTTCCTTCATAAGAAACTGGTGATTAACGCGGTGGCTGAAGATGGAATTAAAATTGCAAATTTTATTTGATGTGATATGATTTTTATAGATAACATATTATCCAAAACAAGTAAAAAATCCAGATTTTGGATAATATATGATCCATAGAAAGGAAAAATCGACATGTCAAACTATGAAACGATGAAAGACCGTATGTCCTCCCATTTCCTGGAATACGATCAGAAAAAAATGGTCCGGAAATTTGCTCTGGAGCATGATGAAAAGTATCTCTATATTTTCTTTGTAGGAAGAAAATACCGGATTAACCGCATCACCGGAGGAATCACCTGGTCTGTGGATGAATTCCAGACGGAAGAAAATGCAAATTACAACGAAGCCATGACAATCTACGATGTCCTGTGTAATTCCAAAGAATACTGTCATCCCGCCGATGAATGGGTTCATATCGGCAGCCTTTCTACGGTGCGGGGAGGAAATCTGGCAAATGACAGTAACTTTTTCAAGGATGCGGGAAAGAAATTCGATGGAAAGACTGCAGAACTGGCAAAAGCTTGCGAGCGGCTGCATGGGATCAGGCTGGAAAAAGGCGATGTGGCTTACCAGCTGGAACTGTTTTCGTTTCTTCCCGTTATACTGAGATTCTGGGAATCCGATGACGAATTCCCTGCGAGTTTGCAGGTGCTGGTGGACCGGAACATTCTGGAGTATATGCATTATGAGACGGTGATGTTTGCGATTGGACATTTGCTGGAGAGAGTGGAAGAAGAGATGGAGCGAAAGTAGAGAACAGGTTGCTATAAACCGCTATTATCCGGAAGAACGGTAATAGCGGTTTTATTGCATTGCATATCAATAATTGATCCAGTGGAGCAATTTTGATTATGGAAAGAAACATCTGGAAAACAATATGAATTGGGGAAAATAAATAAAAATTTATCGAGAAATGTCGAGTAAAATAGCAAAATACACTATAAAATGTCGAAAAACTTTGGAAACATTACCTGTTATATGCTATAATATAAAATAATGCATCATTTTTAATACGGATTTAAAATAATGGAGACAGAGAATATGGTGAGAGCAGCAGATAGCGATAATTTTCTGATACAACATACAGATTTTTCTTTGAGAGAACAGGTGAACTACCCGAATGGTGGAATATCAAGATTTTATGATAATGGCATCGATATGGTCATTATTGATGAAAATATTTGTGACCATAACCCGGGTGAGCCTGTTTTTTCTTATATGCTTATTACAGACAAACAGAACAGTTATATCCATCAGTTTAAAAGAGTTTTTCGTTTCTTAGGTTATATACAGTCTGAAGTTGACAGCTATCTTGCTAACGATGAAATGACATTACCTGAAGATTACAGGATAACCGTTGGGGACCGGGCAGAACAGGCGGATGCATCACCTCTGGAGATCCATTTTGAGGATAGCTTTTCAAATGCCTACGGTATGAATGCGCTCAGATATCTGACACGCGAATATGGAATCAGTGATGAAAACGGAAACAATTATTTTCTCGATTATTTTATCAGAACACAGAACGAAAGATACGCTGTAGAAGAAAATGGACTTAATTTTCATCATCCGCAGATTATCGGAGAAGAAAAATACAGGAAACAATTGAATAAACAAAATACCTGTGTTTTATGGGGAATCAAACTGTTCCGATTTTCAAAAGAAGATTGTGCGTTTCAAAATCGAATCGAAGATGATATCAAGCAATATTTCGGAAAAGATACCACAGCATTTGTCGATGACGGATTGAAAATCGACAGAAAAGTGGAATTATATGAACACCAGACGATCAGTTTACAGGAAATACAAAAACGTAGAATGGCAGGTATCAAAGCATTTTTGATCGTATTACCAACGGCATCCGGAAAATCCAGGATTGTAGAGGAAGACCTGCGCGAATTTGCAAAAGAAAAACCGGGATTCAGAGGGCTGATACTGGTTCCGGGAATCAATATTCTTGCGGACTGGAGGGAAAGAGTACAGGAATCCGTACCGGAACTGGCAGAGAAAATTGAGATCAGAACCTATGCCTATATGTGCAGACATTATACGGAATTTCCAGCAGATTATTACAATTATATCGTAGTGGATGAGGCACATCACGCGGTTGCACCGATGCTGAAAAGAGTGATTCAGTATTATGAGGCGGATTTTACGGTTGGACTTACCGCAACGGATCAGCGTCCGGATAAGAAAAAACTGGAAACAGTTTTCGGAACATACTCCACTTCGTTATCCTTAAAAGAAGCCATGGAAAAAGGAATCGTTGCCCGGGCAAATGTTTACAGGATCGAAACAAATATTGATCTATCAAAAGTCCGATTCAACGGAAAAGACTATATCAATGCAGATCTTGAAAAAAGAATACGGGTTACTTCAAGAAATGAGCTGATTGTCAATGTCCTTCAGGAATATTTTGGAGACGGAGAAGCTGCCAGACGGCAGGGAGTCATCTTTTGCGTCAATGTTGCCCATGCAAATGAGATGGCAAAACTACTCAACAGAGCTAATATCACTGCAGCCAGCTACACCAGACAGACAAAGAATCCTGCGTCTGTTATGACAGATTTTAAGCAGAAGAAAATCCGGTTTTTGTGTGCCTGTAATATGATTTCCGAGGGCTGGGACTATCCGGAACTGGGAATTCTCGTTATGGCAAGACCTACGCTCTCCAAAGTGCTCTATCTGCAGCAGATTGGAAGAGGACTGCGGAAAACAGATACAAAGAAAAATATTATCGTTATCGATGTGGTGGACGAGTATGGTGCAATGATCAAAGCCTGTAATATGCACACGATCTTTGCCAATCCATATTATGTGCCATTTGGAGATATTATAAAAACAGATTATACACCCGGAGATATGGTTGTTATCGATGGGCTGAAAGAAAGAATTGAACGCATTATGGAAGTCGATATCAATTCTTTCGAGGAAAAATATGGCGATTATCTCAGTCAGGAACAGGTTGCCAGAGAATATTTCGTCAGTACCGGAACCGTGACAAGCTGGATCAAAAAGAAAAAGATCGCGCCAAGTGTAGAATACCGGTTCGGCAACAAATCCATTTACCTGTTCAGTCCGGATGATGTCGAAAAATACCGGAAAGAATTAAACATCAAAGAACATAACGACAGTACAATCAAAGAAGATTTCTTTGAATTCCTGGAAGAAAGAGATTACTCACTTTCGTATAAAATGCCGTTCCTGCTGGCGATTGTGAAACATATAGATGCTATCGGAGATGCGAAAATAGAAGATGTACTGGATGATTATATTGCCTTTTATCAGGACCGATTATCCAGAGGCCTCCAGGTGGATCGAAGCACCTGCCCGTATGATGAAAAAATGCTGAAAGACAGAAAAGCGGTGCAGAGAAATATGCTTACGAATCCATTTGAAAAATTTGAAAGAAAGAGATTTCTGTATTATTCGAAAGATTTGAGCGTGATTTCGATGAACCATGCGCTGTTTGGACAAATGAAAGAGGAAGACTGGGAAAGAGTGCGGAGACAGATGAGGGAAGATTTGCGGAAGTATTATGACGGAATGGGCGGAGTGTAAAGAAAGTTTTATGAAGAAATAGGTGTAAGTTCATTACGCAGGTTGCCAATGTATGTGATATAGTGGGGAAAACAAATGAAAAATAATGAATATCCGGAAAACAGAGAATGGAAACAAAAAGCTTTTGGAATGCCCAAGTTGCCAAGTGGAGATATAGGACAGGATAAAGTCCTGTATTATATTCTGAAAATGGTCAAAGACGGTAAATCAGCAAATACAATGCTTAATATTGAAGGAAGCAACAG
>NZ_JALFPR010000173.1:0-5554 GCF_022785585.1 Oliverpabstia sp.
ATTCCGGAAGATGTGAGTCTGATCGGTATTGATGCTCTGCCAAGTTTTCTCACCGGAGGCATTGATATGACAAGTATCCGTGTCCCCCATACAGAAAGAGCATACTGGGCAATACAGTTGTTATTGAAGGAAATAGAACACCCGGTAAAAGAAAAATGTAAGTTGTATACAAATTGTGTGTTTGTAGATGGTGAAACAGTTAAGAAAAGATAAAAGAGAACAGCAAGTGAAAAAGTTCAGATTCCGTGTGGGAAGCTGAACTTTTTTCTTACTTTACAGGAAATTGCTTTCCTGTAAAGTAAGAAACGCTCCGCGAGGATGTACCGAGGCACGTACTTAGTTCTATGGACAATGAGCAAAGACATATATTTACAGGAAAAGTTGAAAATAAAAATGAAAAGGTTTAAATATAAACAAAAATAAACATGAATTTAAATAAAAGAGGAAGAATATGAGAAGATACAATTATGAAAAACAGGTGAAAAAATGGGATGTTCTGGAAGTGACTGTAGAAGGTCATTCTGATAAGAACCCATTTGTAGATTATGAGATTCAAGGAATCTTTACAGGAAAACATGAGACAGTAACTGTGGACGGATTTTATGACGGAGAAGGTGTGTACAAAGTAAGATATATGCCGTCTTTCGTGGAATTATATACATTCGAAGTGACAGGGAGCGCGATAGACGGGGAAGTGCTCACCGGGAAATTTCAGGTAACACCGGCGAGCGAGGAAAATCACGGACCGATCCGTGTGGCAAATACCTATCATTTTGCCTACGAAGACGGAACGCCGTATTATTCCATCGGCACAACCTGTTATGTGTGGGATCTGCAGTCAGATGAAACGAGTGAAATAAGATAAGTAACCTGTTTGTGGAAAAGTTACATAATAGTGAGCAATCAGAGAATGATACAGACAGAAAAATACTGGAAGTAAGAAAAAGTATCCGCAAAGTACTTCGCTATGATGAAGTTTATATTCCAAGGAACTCCTTATGTGTGGGCAGAGCGCGGTTTCAGATGCTGCAGTCAAAAGGTATTTTGCCCCTGAAAAAGAGGCGTCATTGCTTTTATGTGAAGAACATCACAGAGAGCAATGGCGCTTTTTGAATTGGCAGGAAAAAGGCCTTTTCTTTGTTATTAAGTAGTCACATCAGGTATACCAGATGTAGTGACATAGAAAGATGAAACACGATATGTTGATAAAAAATATTGTTACATGAGAAAAGTTCGTTAAAATAACGACAAATAGCGCTAAAATAAAATATTTATTGTGCAAAATAATAAAATAAAGTATAATAGTGATAATGACATCTGTATAAAATGCAAAAGTGAACGGCAGCAATATGGAGGTTGAAACTGTGGTTTGCGCAAAACTGTTCAGAGGGGAAACTGAACAGGTACGGAAAGTTATCGAAATCAAAAAAGAAAAGGGCAATGAAGTGAAAGGAGGAAACTACATGCTGGATCAATCTTATTACCAGAAAACGGATGAGATTATCGAACACTACGGCCGCAAGGCAGCTTCCCTGATTCCGATCATGCAGGATATTCAGGCAGAATATCGTTATCTGCCGGGAGAACTGCTTACTTATGTGGCGAAAGAGATCGGAGTCAAAGAGGCAAAAGCCTACAGCGTGGCAACATTCTATGAAAACTTTTCCTTTGAACCGAAAGGAAAGTATGTGATCAAAGTCTGCGACGGAACTGCCTGCCATGTAAGAAAATCCATGCCGGTAAAAGAAGCTCTGATGAAAGAGCTGGGACTCAGTAATAAGAAACACACAACGGATGATATGTTATTTACCGTAGAGACCGTATCCTGTCTGGGAGCCTGTGGACTGGCGCCGACTCTGACGGTCAATGATGAAGTACATCCTAAGATGACGCCGGAAAAAGCTATCGAGCTGTTAAATGAATTGAGAGGAGAAAGCGTATGAGTATAAATTGCCGTGAAGATCTGTTGAACAGACAGGCAAAGGTAAATGAAGAAATCAAATCGTATACCTGTCGCGTTCTTGTCTGTTCCGGTACCGGCTGTATCGCATCCGGTGCTCAGAAAATTTATGAAGAAATGGAAATTCTGTGTCGGGATATCGATGGTGTTACCGTAGAGATGCAGAAAGATGTTCCGCATATCGGTGTGATCAAAACCGGTTGTCAGGGTCTGTGTGAACTGGGACCTCTGATGCGTATCGAACCATATAACTATCAGTATGTACATGTACAGCCGGAAGACTGTAAAGAGATCGTGGAGCGCACGATCCTGGAAGGACAGCCGGTAGAGAGACTGTTCTACCGTGATCATGAGACCGTCTGTCCGCATCCAGACGATATTCCGTTCCTGAATCAGCAGACACGTATCGTTCTGGAAAACTGTGGAAAGATCGACGCAGAGTCGATTGACGAATATATCGCAGCCGGTGGATATCAGGCACTGGCCAAAGCACTTGGCTCCATGACCCCGCAGGATGTTATCGAAGAAGTTACAAAATCAGGACTTCGTGGACGTGGCGGTGCGGGATTCCCTGCAGGAAAAAAATGGTCACAGGTAGCCCGTCAAAAAGAAAAAGTACGATATGTGGTGTGTAACGGTGATGAGGGTGATCCGGGTGCGTTCATGGATGGCTCTGTAATGGAAGGTGATCCGTATAAGATGATCGAAGGTATGACCATCGCCGCTTATGCAGTAGGTGCAGAAGACGGATATATCTACGTGCGTGCAGAGTATCCATTATCCGTAAAACGTCTGCGCATGGCGATCGAACAGGCAGAGGCAAATGGTCTGTTAGGTGATCATATCCTTGGTTCGGATGTGAACTTCCATCTGCATATCAACCGTGGTGCAGGTGCTTTTGTATGTGGTGAGGGATCGGCTCTGACGGCATCCATCGAAGGAAACAGAGGTATGCCGCGTGTAAAACCACCGCGTACCGTTGAAAAAGGTCTGTGGGAAAAACCGACCGTGCTGAATAACGTAGAAACATATGCCAATGTACCGAAGATCATTCTGGAAGGTGCAGACTGGTTCCGTACCATCGGTACCGAGGGAAGCCCGGGAACAAAGACATTCTCTCTGACCGGTGCCATTGAAAATACCGGTCTGATCGAAGTACCTATGGGAACAACGCTTCGTCATATCATTTATGATATCGGCGGCGGACTCAAGAGTGGTGCTGCTTTCAAGGGCGTACAGATCGGCGGACCGTCCGGCGGATGTCTGATCCTGGATCAGCTGGATGCGCCTCTGGACTTTGATTCGGTAAAGAAACTGGATGCCATCATGGGATCCGGTGGACTGGTAGTCATGGATGAAAACACCTGTATGGTAGAAGTAGCCCGTTTCTTTATGAACTTTACCCAGCGTGAAAGCTGTGGAAAATGTGTTCCGTGCCGAGAGGGAACCAAACGTATGCTGGAGATCCTGGAGCGGATCGTAGACGGCAAGGGTGAGATGTCAGATCTCGATGAGCTGGAAGAACTGGCGCACATGGTACAGAGTATGGCTCTGTGCGGTCTTGGAAAGAGTGCACCGCTTCCGGTCATCAGTACCCTGAACCGGTTCCGCGACGAATACGTTGAACATATCCGTGATAAAAAGTGCCACGCAAAAGTATGTACGGCTCTGCGTCAGTTCCATATCAATTCCGAGTTCTGTATCGGCTGTGGAAAATGTGCGAAGAACTGTCCGGCGGGAGCGATTACCGGAGCTATCAAGCATCCGCATCAGATCGACAATAATCTGTGTATCAAGTGTGGTGCCTGTAAAGATAACTGTAACTTTAATGCAGTATATGTGGAAATGTAGGAAGGAGGGTGTCTTATGAGTCATATGATCATCGATGGAAGAAAAGTTGAATTTACGGATGAGAAAAATGTCCTGTCAGTGATCCGAAAGGCGGGTATCAATATCCCGACACTGTGTTACCACTCCGAGCTTTCCACATTTGGTGCCTGTCGTCTGTGTACCGTGGAAGATGACAGAGGAAAGATGTTTGCATCCTGTTCGGAAGAGCCGAGAGACGGCATGGTGATCCATACCAATTCCGGACGTATCAGAAAATACAGAAAACTCATCGTGGAACTGCTTCTGGCAGCACACTGCCGTGACTGTACCACCTGTGTAAAGAGTGGAGAATGTGTTCTGCAGGAACTGGCACATCGTCTGGGGGTTGAAAATGTCCGGTTCCAGAATACGAGAGAACAGAGAGAACTGGATCTGAGTTCCCCGTCTCTGGTGAGAGATCCGAATAAATGTATCCTTTGTGGAAACTGTGTCCGCGCCTGTGAAGAACTGCAGGGTATCGGTGCTCTTGGATTTGCATTCCGTGGTACCGAAGCGATGGTTATGCCGGCATTTGACCGGAAGATTTCCACAACGGACTGTGTAAACTGTGGTCAGTGTAGAGTATTCTGTCCGACCGGAGCTATTTCTATCCGAACCAATATGGATGAAGTGTGGGAAGCTCTGGCAGATCCGAATGTGCGCGTGGTAGCTCAGGTAGCACCGGCTGTCCGTGTTGCAGTGGGAGATCATTATGGTCTGACCAAAGGAAAAAGCGTGATGGGCAAGATCGTCAATGCCCTGCACCTGATGGGATTTGATGAAGTATACGATACTTCCTTCAGTGCGGATCTGACGATCATGGAAGAGAGTGCGGAGTTCCTTGACAGAATCAAAAAAGGAGAAAAACTTCCGTTACTGACTTCCTGCTGTCCGGCATGGGTCAAATTCGTAACCGATCAGTACAAAGATTATATTCCGAACCTGTCCACCTGCCGTTCTCCGCAGGGAATGCTTTCCGCAGTCATCAAAGAGTATTTCCGTGATCCGGAGCATGCAAAGGGGAAGAAAACTGTTATGGTTTCCATCATGCCATGTACTGCGAAGAAGGCGGAAGCTGTTCGTCCAAACAGCTTTACCAAGGGAGAACAGGATACAGATATCGTTATCACAACCACAGAGCTGCTTCGTATGATCGACAACTTTGGTATCAAATTCTCGCTTCTCGAACCGGAAGCCTGTGATATGCCGTTTGGATTTGGTTCCGGCGGCGGTGTGATCTTCGGTGTAACCGGTGGTGTGACTGAGGCGGTTCTTCGTCGTCTGACCAATGACCACAGCAAAGAAGCGATGCATGAGATCGCAGAAAGCGGTGTCCGTGGAGAAGAAGGCATCAAAGAGTTCTCTGTAGATTATCAGGGAACCGAAATCAAGATCTGTGTAGCCAGTGGGCTTGCCAATGCGAGAAAAGTTATGGATCAGGTAAAGAACGGAGAAAAAGAATATCATCTGATCGAGATCATGGCCTGTCGTCGTGGCTGTATCATGGGAGGCGGACAGCCGACCAGAGCCGGTGACAGAACAAAATCACTCCGTGCGAAAGGTCTGTACAACGCAGATAATACAACGATCATCAAGAAATCCGATGAGAACCCGCTGGTTCAGGAACTGTACGCCGGATTATTAAAAGGCAAAGAACATGAACTGTTACATAACGAAAGTTATGAATAAACTGGTATCATAATATTATAGGAAAACTCCTGGAAC
>NZ_JALFPR010000030.1:0-56279 GCF_022785585.1 Oliverpabstia sp.
CTGTTCACTGGTAATATCCCGCGAGGTGTTTTTTGTGAGCGAAGGTCACAGAAAACCCGAGACATATCGCGCGAATTTATGCGATTAGCATAAATTCTGTGCATCGCGCAGCGTGTTGCTGGGCACGGAGTGAACAGTAACAAATAATATAAAATATCTATAAAATCAGGGCATCGGCTTTTACGCCGGTGTCCTTTTTGTTATAATAAATTATAAAACAACATTTCTCCGTATACCGGCATATAGTAAAAGAAGAAAAGAAATACGGGCGGAAAAATATGGCATATAAGATTGTAGTGGACAGTGGACACGGAGGAGAAGATCCGGGTGCAGTCTATCCTGGCAGGCAGGAAAAGGAAGATACGTTACGGCTCGCACTGGAAGTAGGGAGACTTCTGGAGGCAGGAGGACAGGATGTGGTGTATACAAGAACCACGGATGTCTACCAGACACCCTTTGAAAAAGCGCAGATTGCAAATCGGGAAGAAGCGGATTATTTTATTTCGATTCACAGAAATTCCAGTCCAAGACAGAATCAGTATCAGGGGGTAGAGACACTGATCTATGACAAGTCGGGAATCAAACTGAAGATGGCAGAGGCAATTAACGGGGCTCTGGAGGAGGTGGGATTCCGTAATCTCGGGGTGAAAGAACGACCGGGACTTGTAGTGTTGCGAAGAACAAATATGCCGGCACTTCTGGTGGAGGCAGGATTTATTAACAACGATCAGGATAATCAGCTGTTTGATGAAAAATTTACAGAAATCGCAGGAGCAATTTCTGAGGCGATTCTCGGTACACTGGATCAGGAAACTGTGGAAGATCCACTTTTATATCGGGTGCAGGTGGGAGTTTTCAGAAATAAAGAAAATGCAGACCGGCTGAATTATGAACTTCTGGATAAGGGATATCCATCTTATATTTTACAGCAGGACGGATATTATAAAGTCCAGGTGGGAGCTTTTGAACAGCTTGGGAATGCTGTTTTGATGGAACAAAGGCTTCGAAAGGATGGGTATCAGACTCTGATCACAACCCGCTAGAAGACAGGATGAAGAAGGGAGCAGATCCATGGGAATACAAAAGAAAGACAGAGAATATGAACGTTTTTTAGATCAGATCAGTGATTTCATTTTTGTGGAGGATAAACCGGAGAGGGCAGATATCATTTTTGTACCGGGTAATGGATTTCCACAGATGTCCATAGAAGCGGCCAGACTGTGGAAAGAGGGAATGGCACCCTGGATACTGCCTTCCGGAAAATACAGTATCGGAAAAGGTGCATTTACAGGGGTACAGGCCATGAAGGAAAAATATCAGGGACCGTATCAGACGGAATGGGAATTTATGAAAGATGTGCTGCTAAAAGAAGGCGTGCCGGAAGAAGTGATCCTGCGGGAAGACGGGGCTACATTTACCTATCAGAATGCGATCAACTCCAGAAAAGTGACAGATGCAGTGGGCATTCGGGTGAAAAAGGCAATTATCTGCTGCAAAGCCCAGCATGCCAGAAGATGCAAGCTGTATTATCAGTACTTATACCCACAGACAACCTTTCTCATTTGCCCTTCGGATGTGGGAATCAACCGGGAAAACTGGTTTGATACGCAAAAAGGCAGAAAGGAAGTACTGGGAGAAGTAGAAAAATGTGGGGAACAGCTGCAACGGATCTTTTGCAGGGAAGCGGATTCATGGAGTATCTGAGAGATTCGGATAAACAGATGATACGAACAGGATGTTATCATTTCATACGGAAGGCAGGAGGGTGTTATGGCAGCATATGTGGAAATGGATCAGGTTACAAAAACCTATCAGATGGGAGAAGTGACGATCAAAGCTGCGGATGGTATTTCTTTTCAGGTAGAAAAGGGAGAATTTGTGGTCGTGGTCGGACCAAGTGGAGCAGGAAAAACAACGGTGCTAAATATTCTCGGCGGCATGGATACTGCAACGACCGGAAAAGTATCTGTGGACGGAACACGGGTGGATAAGCTGAAAGGGAAAAAGTTGATCCAGTATCGGAGAGAGGATATTGGTTTCGTGTTTCAGTTTTATAACCTGATGCAAAATCTGACTGCACTGGAGAATGTGGAGCTGGCACTTCAGATCTGTAAAGATCCGCTGGATGCAAAGACAGTTCTTGAAGAAGTGGGGCTTGGGGAACGGATGTATAATTTCCCGGCACAGCTTTCAGGTGGGGAACAGCAGAGGGTGGCGATAGCCAGAGCCCTGGCAAAAAATCCAAAGTTACTGCTCTGCGATGAACCGACGGGTGCGCTGGACTATGTGACCGGAAAATCGATACTGAAGTTATTACAGGATACCTGTCACAAAAAGGGAATGACTGTGATCGTGATCACACATAACTCTGCACTGACACCTATGGCGGATCGGATCGTCCGGATACGAAACGGCAGGGTGGCAGAGATGATACAAAACGAGAATCCAACACCGGTGGAAGAGATAGAATGGTAGGTGGAGAGGATGAAAGCATTTCGGAAAGATTTTTTCAGAGAGATTTTAAAGAATAAAGGACGGTTTTTATCTGTTTTTTTCATCTCCCTGCTGGGTGCGGCGTTCTTTTCGGGTATTCGGTCAGCAGAAGGAGATATGAAAACTTCAGCGGATGCTTATTACGATCAGACAAATTACATGGATCTGCGGGTGCTGGGAACGCTCGGTCTTACAGACACGGATATGGAAGATATCGCAAAGGTGAAAGGCGTAGCACAGGTAACCGGCGGGCATACGTTAGAAGTATTACATAAAGAAGGGGAAAAAGAACAGACAGTGAAGCTGATCGCGTTAGAAGATGGCGTAAATGAACCACAGATTCTGGATGGGCGGCTGCCGCAGAAAACGGATGAAATTCTGGTGGATCAGAAATTCCTGGATGGAACCGGAAAAAAGATCGGCGATCAGGTGATATTTGAGAGTGGTACGGACACTGCACTTTCGGATGACCTTGTTCATGAAACGTTTACGATTGTGGGATCGGCAACGTTACCCTATTATATGGAACTGACCCGTGGAACGGGAAGTATCGGAAACGGCAGTATTGACAGTTTTGGGCTGTTACTTCCGGAGACGTTTACCAGTGAGATTTATACAGAAATCTATGTGCAGGTGGATGGGGCAAAGGAGCTGGAAAGTTACAGTACCTCTTACGAAAAGGCTGTAAAACAGGTACAAAACCGGGTAGAAGAGCTGGAAGAGGAAGCATGTCAGAGGAGATATGATACGGTTTATCAGGAGGGGCAAGACAAGCTTTCCGATGCCAGAAAACAGGTAACAGACGGTGAAAAGGAACTGGCGGATGGAAAAAAGACGCTGGAAGACGGTACTTTGCAGATCGAAGAGGCAAAAGATACCGTCGCTGAAAAGGAAAAAGAACTGAAGGAAAATGAATCCCTTCTGGCAGAAAAAGAGACAGAATTGCAAAATGGGGAGAATCAGCTTGCTGCAAAGGAGAAAGAACTGACTGCCGGAGAACAACAGCTGCAGCAGAAAATGCAGGAACTTGCAGCCGGAAAACAGGAGCTTGCGACAAAGCAGACAGAACTGACGGATGGAAAGGTACAGCTGCAGATACAGGAAGAAGAGCTGAATACAGCCAAAAGTCAGCTTGAGGAGCAGGCGGCGAAACTGGAAGAACAGAAAAGTCAGCTGGAAGAAAAAGAAAAGGAGCTGGATGAAAATGAGGTGACAGTAACTGCGGGTATCACACAGGTACAGGAAGGGCAGGAACAGCTTGCCACCGGTATGCAAAGTGTGCAGGAAGAAATCACCCGACTGGAAGCACAGAAAGAACAACTCTCGCAGATGGAAGAACCGGATGCGGAACAGCTGCAGCAGATCGAGACTGCTTTGCAGGAGTTAAAACAGCAGCTTACCGGACTGGAAACACAAAAGGAAGTGCTGTCACAGAAAGAGACGGAACTGACCGGGAATCTTACACAGATCCAGTTGGGCAAAGGAGAACTCGAGCAGGCAAGGACGCAGCTGGATGCCGGAGAAGCGGAAATCAGTATGCATCGTCAGGAACTTGCGGCGGGCGAGGAGAAAATCGCACAGGCAAAGGAACAGCTTGCAGCAGGAGAAAGACAGATCAGTCAGGTACAAAAACAGCTCGCGGATGGTGAGGCGCAGATTGGGCAGGCAAAAGCACAGATTGCGGACGGAAAGAAGCAGCTTGCCGGAGCAAAAGCTGCACTTGCAGATGGAAAGACGCAGCTTTCTGCCGGAAAACAGCAGATTGTGGATGGAAAAAGCGCACTCCGGGAGGCAAAAGATGAGATTGATGCGAAAGAGACGGAACTGGAGGACGGCTGGAAGGAATACAGAAAAGAAAGCCGGAAAGCAGAGAAAAAACTGGCAGACGCAAAAGAAGAAATTGCAGACGGAGAGAAAAAACTGGAAGATCTGAAGGTTCCGGACTGGTATGTATGGGGACGAGATCAGGTGTCTTCCACGGAAAATTACGGACAGGATGCAGTGCGCATCACAAATATAGGAAAGTTCTTTCCGGTCATTTTCTTTCTGGTGGCAGCGCTTGTCAGCCTGACGACGATGACTCGAATGATCGAGGAACAGCGTCAGCAGATCGGTACACTGAAAGCTTTGGGATACGGAGACGGTGTGATCGCGGTAAAATATCTTGCCTACGGACTGATGTTTACCATCTCCGGTGCATTTGTCGGAGTGCTGCTCGGTGAGAAAATTCTGCCGTGGGTGATCATGAATGCGTATGGTATGCTGTATACGGGTATGAAAGAGTATCTGACCCCGTTAAACTGGGAAGAGGGCGGACTTGCGATCCTTGCGAGTGCACTCTGTACCGGTGTGGCAACTGTAGTGGCATGTTATAAGGAACTGGCAGCGCGCCCGGCACAGCTGATGCGCCCGGAGGCTCCAAAAAACGGAAAGAGGATTCTGCTGGAACGGATTCCATTTTTATGGAAATATCTGAACTTTACAACAAAATCAACGATCCGGAATCTGATCCGATATAAAAAGCGGTTCTTTATGACTGTCATTGGTATCGGTGGATGTATGGGACTGATCGTGGTGGGATTTGGCTTGCAGGATTCGATTACTGCGATTGCAAAGAATCAGTTTGTCAATCTGTTTACCTATCAGGCAAGCGCTGTTTTTAACGGGGATGCCACGGAAGAGAAAAAGGCACGGGTACAAAGCGAGATGGAGACGTATCCGGGGATACAGCAGATTCTGGAGATGTATTGCCAGAGTGTGGAACTGCAGTCACCGAAGCGCAGTGTGGATGCGGTGATGGAAGTACCGAAAGATCTGACTTGTTTTGGAGATTTCTTTGATCTGCGTGATCGCATCAGTGGAAAACATTATGATTTCCCGGCGCAGGGGGCTGCCATCAGTGAGAAGACGGCAGATATTCTGGGACTCAAAGTCGGTGATACAGTGCAGATGAAAAAGGGTGATCAGATTGTGAAAGTCGAAATCACGGAGATTGTTGAAAATTATGTGCGGCATTTTATCTATATAACGACAGACACATATCAGACCTTGTTCGGGGAAGCGGCAGAGTATAATCAGCTGTTGCTTCGCTACGAAGATACGTCAGACAGTTACGAGGACGGACTGGGACAGACGATCATGGAATATCCGGAGATCGCAGCTATCTCCTTTACGTCAGATCTGATCAGTGAGATCGACAACATGCTTCGCTCTCTGAATATCGTCATTGTGGTTCTGATCGTATCGGCAGGTTTGTTGGCATTTGTGGTGCTGTATAATCTGAACAATATCAATATCACAGAACGTCAGAGAGAGCTGGCAACACTGAAAGTGCTTGGATTCTACGACGGAGAAGTGGCTTCGTATGTATATCGTGAGAATATGGTGCTTACGGTATTCGGAATCCTCGCAGGTGTGGGAATCGGTGCTTTTCTGCATGGAAAGGTGATCCGAACCGTAGAAGTGGATATGATGATGTTCGGAAGAAGTATATTTTTCAGAAGTTTCTTGTACAGCGGACTGATCACACTGGCATTTGCATTGTTAGTCAATGGAATGATGTATTACCGGCTGAAAAAGATTGATATGATCGAATCACTGAAAAGTGTGGAATAAAAAAGAAGAAGAGGTTAATCCTCTTCTTCTTTTTTATCGTAAAAATCTTCCGGTATATAGATGTGTACAAGTTCGATACGGTTTTTGTCCACCTGATCAACGACCAGTTTCAGATGATTATCTGTGATACAGGATTCACCGGGAACCGGCAGGTGATCGAGCTGTTCGATCACAAAACCTCCGATAGAATCGTAATCTTCCGTTTCCAGATGCAGATCCAGAGCTTCATTCAGATCGTCCAGTTTGGCAGAACCTTTTGCAAGATATTCTCGTTTTGGAACGATTTCTTTAAAGTCTTCCTCTTCGTCGGCATCGTATTCATCACGGATCTCTCCGACGATTTCCTCGAGCAGGTCTTCCAGTGTGATCATACCGGCGGTTGCGCCATATTCATCAAGGACTATTGCCAGATTGACGGCATATTCTTTCATCTCCATCAGAAGATCTGCCGTACCTTTGTATTCATAGGTAAAATATGGGTTTCTGAGAAAATCCCGTACAGAAAACGTTTTTTTCGGATCTCGCAGAATCAGGTCTTTCATATTCAGAGTGCCGATGATGGTATCTGTTGAATTTTCATAGACCGGATAACGTGTATAACCGTCTTCGCGGAATGCCTGAATTACTTCGTCATAAGTGGCATCCACATTAATCAGAGACATATCGATACGGGGAACCATCACATCCTTGGCCTGAGAATCACCAAAATCGAAAACGTTATAGATCATCTGCCGTTCTTCGCTCTCGATGACACCGTCTTCATGACTGACATCCACGATGGTACGAAGTTCCTGCTCTGTCATGGCATTTGGCTTGGCATCGGGATCTACATGAAGCAGAAATAAGACACCGCGCGAAAGCAGATTCACAAGGAAAATTACAGGAGTCAGCAGCCTGGTCAGAGGATAGATTACCGGTGCATAGGCAAGAGAGATTTTTTCTGCCTGTAATGTTGCCAGGGTTTTCGGAGTAATCTCACCAAACAGAAGAATCAGCAAGGTCAGAACGCCGGTGATAAAACCAATAAAGGCATTACCAAGAACTCTCGTGGTCCAGGTGGTTGCCAGAGAAGATGCCGACAGGTTGACAATATTATTGCCGATCAGGATCGTACTCAGAAGCTTTCCCGGATTTTCAATAATTTTCAATAAGGTTTTTGCTTTTTTATTCCCATCGTCAGCAAGAGACATGATACGGATCTTGTTGACTGTAGTCATGGCCGTCTCTGCGGAAGAGAAAAATGCGGAAAGCAAAATTAACAGCAGTAACACAATTAGTTGTATGGCGTCGCCAGAATCCAAAAATATTCACTCCTTTGAAAATATGTAGTAGTTGTACTTGAATATACAGGAATTCGATTCAAAAATCAAGACAAATTCTTGTAAAATCATATTTTTTGGGGTGTTGAAAAAGAGAAGTATATGTTATAATATAAAATTGAATAACTGTGAAAGTAGTAAAAAAAGCTGCGAAACCGCAGCTGAGAATACAAAGCAGGAGAGATGTGGATAATGAAGAAAAATAATAAACCGGCAGCGAAGCGATACATGAAGACGGTGGGAATGGTGATGGCATCTGTGATGGTTCTTTCTTCCACAACCGGTCAGATGGTATATGCGGAGTCTGCAAAAGACCAGAAAGATACTCAGGATGGGGAAAAGAAAGAAGAAAAAACTATCGTATATCTGAATGGAAAAACGGGAAATGATAAGAATAGCGGCGAGAGCCAGGATGAGGCAGTAAAAAGCTTTGAAAAGGCAGCAGAACTTGCAGGATCCTGCGGTGTGATCCGAATCTGTGGTACAGTTACTGTAGATGAGGAAGAAACCTGGGAATTACCATCCGGAGTTTCTATCCGCCGCGCAGAAGATTTTGAAGATGCACTGGTTCGCGTGACCGGCTGTCTGAAGCTGGATAATGTCCGCCTGTATACAGAAGATATCACCGGCGATGGTGAAGTAGAAGGAGCAGCAGAAAAAGAAAAAGTTTATGTTCCGAAAGTAATTACGGTAAAAGATACAAAAGCACTGTCAGAGATTTCCCTGGAAGGCTGCGATGGAGACGGAGTATTTTCCTGGGAAAAAGAGGATGCAGTTCCAACAGAATACGAGACAGACTATCAGGTGGTTTTCCATCCCTATGACGCGAAAAAGATTGATTACAGCAAGGAAAAAGGATGGGACGAAGACAGCGAAACTGTGACCAGAAAGGTTACTGTTCGCGTAAGTTCTCTGAAACCGGAAGTCACACCAACGCCGGAAGCAACCGATACACCGGAAGTCACACCGACTCCGGAAGCAACACCTGAGGTTACAGTGACACCGGAACCGACAACAACACCGGAAGTCACACCGCAGCCGGAGAGCACGCCACAGCCAACACCTGAGGTTACGGAACCGGCAGATCCGGGTTCAGAAGTGACACATCCGGACACAACGATTACCCCGGAGCCAACAGAAGTGCCGGATGTTCCGACGGAACCGGAAGTACCGCCAACGGATCCGGCAGCACCAACGCCTGAGACACCAAAACCACAGCCGGAGGTACCGTCTGATACCGTACCAGAGACACCGGCAGATACAGAAAGCACAGAAGGATCCGGACTTACCTGGGAGCAGATGAATGAGATTGCAACGGTACAGGAACAGCTGGATTTCCTTCCAAGCGAAGTGACGACAACGGAAGAGGTAGAAGCAATCATAGCGGCTACAAAAGAATACGAGGCACTGTCTGAAGCACAGAAAGCTTATATAGAGGCTGACAGTCTGGTACTGTTACAGACAGCCCAGGAACAGGCGAAGACGGTCAACCGAACAAGCAACGACGTTACGGTAGACGGTGATTTTCCATGGTACATACAGTTTCAGGTACAGTTGAATAATGATAAATCTGACAGTTCCGTTCTGAACGGTCAGAATGTAGATACTTTTATCAGCCCATATGAGATGAAGCTGTGGGATATGATGAATGATAATGAATATCAGTTGAACGGACAACAGGTGCGCATCACGATGCCGGCACCGGACGATCAGCTCTATACACAGCTTGTTGTGATTCATTATCTGAAAGATGGAAGCATCGAGTATATTACTCCGATTTATAATGCAGACGGAACACTGAGCTTTGTGACAACTTCTTTCAGTCCGTACAATGTGGCAGGTCTGAAGATTGCAGGAAGCCAGTCTCTGGTAGGCAATACGGATAAGGCATATACAAATAAAAATACAACAACTTCCGGAAGTACTACGACAAAACTGACACCGAATGTGTCCGCAGGAAATACAGGCAGCAGTTCAAACGGAAGCACATCCGGCAGTGTGACAAAGAAAAACACACAGAAGAGCCAGACACAGCAGGCTTACGGTACGACACTGAAAAGAGTCAATCCGAAGACCGGAGACTATCAGCAGACAGCCTGGTATGCAGGACTCGCGGCAGCAGCGCTTGCAACACTTGGTATCGCAGGCAAGAAAAACCGAAAAAAAGAAATCTGAAGCCGATAAGGTATAGAATGTACAACCCTCCCATATAGTACTGTATGGGAGGGATTTTTTTGGATACAGGGAAAAACATCTGGATACAAAAGAGCAGCAGAGTCATAAAAGGTCTGATCGTGTCCTATCTGGTCAGCGGGGCAGGGCTTTTGCTTCTGGCATTGCTGTTGCTGAAGTACCAGCTGGATGAGAGAAAAGTGTCCGCTGGTATTCTGGCTGTTTATATTCTATCCGGATTATCGGGAGGAATTTATATGGGAAAAACAGCAGAAAGAAAAAGATATCTGTGGGGAATGATACTTGGCAGTATATACTGGGGTATTCTGATGCTGCTTACCATCTTTTCCGGTGGAGGTACGGGATCGGGGGTAAAAGGTGCATTTCTTACACTTCTTATCTGTGCAGGGTCGTCAACTTTGGGAGCAATGGTGACGGGAGCCTGAAAACAGTGGCAGATCGTGAAAATAGCCGGAAGTTGCGAAAAAAACTCTTTGAAAATGAAAGAACATATGCTATAATGCAAGAAGTAATAACATAAGGAGGAAGCAAAATGAAACATATTAAAACTTTAAATACAAAAAGTTTACAGAACACAATGAAAAAAGGTGGATGTGGTGAATGTCAGACATCCTGCCAGTCTGCTTGCAAGACTTCTTGTACAGTAGGAAATCAGAGCTGCGAAAACACAAAATAAGAAATCAGCAGGCTCTATGATGCTTGGAACATACAGGCAGCGGTCCAAAAGCCGCTGCTTGCTTTTTGTTACATAGCATATCAAGAATTGATCCGGTGGATCAATTGTGATTACATTGTATATCGAAGCAGAAGATGCTGCTGCTCAAGAAAAGAAAAAGGAGAACAAATAAGTGATTCATCAGTATAAAAGTAATGGATACGCAATTGTTCTGGATGTAAACAGCGGATCCGTTCATGTGGTGGACGATATTGTATATGACTGTATCGCCCTGCTGGATCAGGGATGTTCCAACGAAGAAGTGACAGAAAAACTGTCGGCTTCTTATTCCGGAGAAGACCTGAAGACAGCTCTTAAAGAGATTCAGGAATTGACCGATGAGGGAATGCTGTTTACCGAGGACATTTATGAAAATGCGATAGAGCATTTTAAAGAACGGCCAACTGTAGTCAAAGCACTGTGCCTGCATATTGCCCACGACTGTAATCTGGCCTGTAAGTACTGCTTTGCGGAAGAAGGAGAATATCATGGAAGACGTGCACTGATGTCCTACGAAGTAGGAAAGAAAGCACTGGATTTTCTGATTGCCAACTCCGGAAGCAGGAGAAATCTGGAAGTAGACTTTTTCGGAGGGGAACCTCTGATGAACTGGCAGGTTGTCAAAGACCTGGTAGCTTACGGAAGAGAGCAGGAAAAGATACATAATAAAAACTTCCGTTTTACCCTGACCACCAATGGTGTTCTGGTTAACGATGAAGTGATGGAGTTTTGTAATAAAGAGATGGGCAATGTGGTTATGAGTATCGACGGACGAAAAGAAGTCCACGATCATATGCGTCCGTTCCGCAAAGGTGCCGGAAGCTATGACCTGGTAGTTCCGAAGTTCCAGAAATGGGCAGAGAGCCGTAACCAGGACAAATATTATGCCCGCGGTACATTTACCCATTATAATCTTGACTTTTCCAAGGATGTACTGAACCTGGCAGATCTGGGATTCAAACAGATATCTGTAGAGCCGGTTGTAGCACCTTCGGATGCGGACTATGCACTGCAGCCGGAAGACCTTCCGAAATTGTTTGAAGAATATGATACCCTGGCAAAAGAGATGATCAAACGAAATAAAGAAGGAAACGGATTTAATTTCTTCCACTTTATGCTTGATCTGACCGGGGGTCCTTGTGTATACAAACGTCTGTCCGGATGTGGGTCAGGAACAGAGTATCTGGCAGTTACCCCATGGGGAGACCTGTATCCGTGCCATCAGTTTGTAGGAAACGAAGATTTCCTTCTTGGTAATGTGGACGAGGGAATCACAAAACCTGCAATCTGTAAAGATTTTAAAAATTGCAACGTCTATGCAAAAGAGGCATGTAAGAAATGTTTTGCACGATTCTACTGCAGTGGCGGCTGTGCGGCAAACTCCTATAACTTCAAAGGGAAAATCGATGATGTTTACGAAGTGGGCTGCGAGCTGGAACGTAAGCGCGTAGAGTGTGCAATCATGATAAAAGCTGCTATGGCAGAAGAAGAGGTATAAGAAGATGAAGAAAAAACAGGGAGTTCTTGTGCTGATTCTTACAGTGGTTCTGATTGGTCTGTTAGCCTTTACAACCGCTGTGGGATTCGGCCCGACCGGAACCGGGTCTGCAAAAAATATCAAGACCGGTCTGGATCTGTCCGGTGGTGTAAGTATCACATACCAGGCAAAAGGAGACGATCCGTCTCAGGAAGATATGGATGATACCGTCTATAAACTTCAGAAACGTGTGGAAGACTACAGTGAAGAAGCACAGGTATATCAGGAAGGTGATGACCGTATCACCGTAGAGATTCCTGGTGTAACCGATGCAAATAAGATTCTGGAAGATCTTGGTAAACCGGGATCTCTGGAATTCCAGGATGAAAGCGGCAACGTAGTTCTGGACGGAAGCGATATCGCAGGTGCAGACGGCGGTGTCACAGAAGATCAGACAACCGGAAGCAAACAGTATGTCGTAGAACTGACACTGACCAAAGACGGTACCACAAAATTCGCAGAGGCAACTGCAGCAAACCTGAAAAAAAGAATCTCTATCGTATATGACGGAGAAACTATCAGTTCACCGGTTGTACAAAGTGTGATCTCTGACGGTAAAGCACAGATCAGCGGACAGCAGTCCATCGAAGAAGCAAAAGAACTGGCATCTATTATCCGTATCGGTTCTCTGAAACTGGAACTGGAAGAACTTCGTTCTAACGTGGTAGGTGCACAGCTGGGACAGCAGGCAATCAAGACAAGCCTGATCGCCGGTGCCATCGGTCTGGTACTGGTCGGAATCTTTATGATTATCGTTTACGCTCTGCCGGGTGTGGTAGCTGCTTTGTCACTGGCTATCTATACCGGACTGGAACTGGTAATGCTGAATGCTTTTGACCTGACGCTGACCCTTCCGGGTATCGCAGGTATCATTCTTTCCATCGGTATGGCGGTGGATGCAAACGTTATTATCTATGCACGTATCCGTGAGGAAATTGCAGCAGGTAAGAGTGTAAGAAGCGCCATTAAGACCGGTTTCGAGAAAGCTATGTCCGCCATTGTGGACGGTAACATCACAACTCTGATCGCAGCTGCTGTTCTGGGAGCAATGGGAAGCGGAAGTGTCAAAGGATTTGCCATGACACTGGCTCTTGGTTTCGTTCTTTCCATGTTTACCGCACTGGTAATTTCCAGACTGCTGGTGAACGCATTCTATGCAGTGGGACTTCGGAATGAAAAGTTCTACGGAAAACAGAAAGAAAGAAAAACCATCGATTTCCTCGGAAAGAGAAAATTATTCTTTACGATTTCTGTTATCCTGATTCTGCTTGTTCCGGTTGGAATGGGCGTGTTCCATGCAAAAGACGGAAAAGCATTGAACTACAGCCTGGAGTTCATGGGTGGTACGTCTACGAACGTAACTTTCAATGATGACATGTCCATCGATGACCTTGACAGCCAGGTAAAACCGGTAGTACAGGAAGTAACCGGTGATGCAAATATTCAGATATCCAAAGTCGCTGACAGCAATGCGGTTATCATTAAGACAAGATCTCTGAGCCTGGATGAGAGAGAAGAACTGAACCAGAAACTGGTAGACAGCTTTGGTGTGGATGACAGCAAGATCACCGCAGAGAGTATTTCCTCTACGGTAAGTTCTGAGATGAGAAGAGATGCGATTGTGGCAGTCCTGATCGCTACGATCTGTATGCTGCTGTATATCTGGTTCCGTTTCAAAGATGTACGTTTTGCATCCAGTGCGGTTCTGGCACTGTTACATGATGTAATGGTAGTACTTGCATTCTATGCACTGTCAAGAATCTCTGTAGGTAATACCTTTATTGCCTGCATGCTGACGATAGTTGGTTATTCTATCAACGCGACCATCGTTATTTTCGACCGTATCCGTGAGAATCTGAAGAGTGCCGGCAAGAAAGCGGATCTGAAAGAACTGGTAAATATGAGTATTACCCAGACACTGACCAGAAGTATTTATACATCCTTCACTACATTTATTACCATATTTGTAGTATTTGTTATGGGTGTATCTTCTATCCGCGAATTCGCACTTCCGATCATGGTAGGTATCGTATGTGGTGCTTACTCTTCTGTATGTATCACCGGTGCTCTGTGGTATGTCATGAAAACGAAATCAGGAAAAAGTACAAAGTAGAAGAAATGGGTAATCAAAAAGCTGTTGCAGCGATGCAGCAGCTTTTTTCAATCACAGCGAAGATGAGGAGCAGACAACATGGAAAAATGGATGGTAGCAGCTAAGCGGGCTGATTTTAAAGGGATCGGAGAACGGTTTGGCATTGATCAGGTTACAGCGAGGATTATCCGCAACCGTGATGTGATCGGGGAGAAAGCAATTGAGAAATATCTTCACGGAAGCCGGAAAGATTTTTACAGTCCCTGGCTGTTGAAAGATATGGAAAAGGCAGTGGCTATCCTGCAGGAGAAAATAGAAAACAGAAACAGGATCCGGATCATCGGAGATTATGATATTGACGGAGTAATGTCTACATATATTTTACTGGAGAGTCTCCGGGGGCTTGGATGTGATGTGGATATGATGATTCCAAACAGGATCACAGACGGATATGGAATCAATGAACATCTGATTGAACAGGCCTGGCAGGAGGGGAGAGATACGATTATTACCTGTGATAATGGAATCGCTGCAGTGACGCAGATACGGAAAGCAAAAGATCTGGGAATGACCGTGATCGTGACAGATCATCATGAGGTGCCGTTTGAAGATCTGGAAGGGGGAAGAAAGGAGATTCTGCCACCTGCAGATGCCATAGTCAATCCAAAACAGAAGGCCTGTTCCTATCCTTTTGCAGGACTCTGCGGTGCAGTAGTTGCAATGAAAGTGATGGAAGCGTTATATGAAAAAATGGCACCGGAAGTGGATCTGGTGGACAAAATGCTTCCATTTGCAGGAATCGCTACAATCGGTGATGTGATGGATCTGCAGGATGAAAACCGGATTCTGGTGAAAGAAGGATTGCAAAGGCTTCATCACACCACGAACCTTGGTCTGCAGGAGTTGATCCGGGTAAATAATCTGGAACCGGAGAATATCAGTCCGTACCATATCGGATTCATTCTTGGTCCGTGTCTGAATGCTTCCGGACGACTGGATACGGCAAAACGGGCATTACAGCTGTTGCTGGCAGATAGCAGAGAGGAAGCGGCCGTACTGGCAGGTGACCTGAAAAATCTGAATGAGAGCCGTAAGGAGATGACGGCACAGGGACTGGAAAAAGCCATCGAGCAGGTGGAATCCACATCTATGATGGAAGATACGGTTCTGGTAGTCTTTCTTCCGGAATGTCATGAGAGTCTGGCGGGCATTATTGCCGGGCGGCTGCGGGAGAGATACCATAAACCCTCCTTCGTGCTGACAAGAGGAGAAGAGGGTGTCAAAGGTTCCGGACGGTCGATCGAATCGTATTCGATGTATGAAAAACTCTGCGAGTGCAAAGAATATCTGACAAAGTTCGGTGGACATCCGATGGCAGCAGGTCTCTCACTGGAAGAAGAAAATGTGGAACGTTTCCGAAGAAAACTTAATGAACAATCAGGACTGACAGAAGAAGATCTTGTGGAAAAGGTGACGATTGATGTGCCGATGCCAATTCATTATATCCGAAAAGATCTGGTGCAGGAACTGTCACTGCTCGAACCCTTCGGAAAAGGAAATGAGAAACCACTGTTTGCACAGAAAAATCTGTGGATCAGCCAGATGCGTGTGTTCGGGAAGAACCGGAACGTGGTAAAGATGCGTCTGACGGATGAAAACGGATATCCGATGGACGGTGTGTACTTCGGGAATGGAGATGAATTTGCGGAAGAAGGGAGCGGAAAAAGGAAAATTTCTATCGTATACTACCCGGATATCAATATGTATCAGGGACGTGAAAGCTTACAGGTGATCATCCGGCATTATCAGTTTGATTGAGAACGTTATTGAACAGTTACAAAATAACAAAAAATATTGCTCAAAAAGATAGTATATGGTACTATATATACAAAAGTATGGTATGCAGACCATGAATATAATGAAGCAGGAGAAAAGAGCGAGCTTACCTGGCGGCGCGCGCCGCTTTGGTTTCGTTTGCTCTTTTTCTTTTGAAATGTTTTGGGAGGAAAGAATGGCAAAATATGTAATGGCACTGGATGCAGGAACAACCAGCAACCGCTGCATCCTGTTTGACGAAAAGGGAAAAATGTGCAGTGTGGCACAGAAAGAATTTACCCAGTATTTTCCCAAGCCGGGCTGGGTAGAGCATGATGCCAGTGAAATCTGGTCCACTCAGCTTGGGGTAGCGGTGGAGGCTATGTCAAAGATTGGAGCATCAGCGGAAGATATCGCAGCTATTGGGATCACGAATCAGAGAGAAACTGCTATCGTGTGGGATCGTCATACCGGAGAACCGGTGTACCGGGCGATTGTCTGGCAGTGCCGCAGAACTTCAGAGTACTGTGACTCTCTGAAAGAAAAAGGACTGACAGAAGTTTTTCGTAAAAAAACCGGTTTGATCATAGATGCATATTTTGCCGGTACAAAGGTAAAATGGATCCTTGATAATGTACCGGGTGCACGGGAAAAAGCAGAAAAAGGAGATCTGTTATTCGGAACAGTGGAAACGTGGCTGATCTGGAAATTGACAAAGGGAGCTGTTCATGTGACAGATTATTCCAACGCATCCCGTACATTGTTGTTCAATATTAATACTCTGGACTGGGATGAAGATATTTTGAAAGAATTGAATATTCCAAGATGTATGCTTCCAAAACCGATGCCGTCAAGCTGTGTATACGGTTGCGCGGATCCGGCATTTTTTGGAGGAAAGATTCCCATCGGTGGAGCGGCAGGAGACCAGCAGTCTGCATTGTTCGGACAGACCTGTTTTACACCGGGAGATGCAAAAAACACCTATGGAACCGGTTGTTTTCTGTTGATGAACACCGGAGAAGAGCCGGTATTTTCGGAAAATGGGCTGGTTACAACCATCGCCTGGGGAATCAATGGGAAAGTTTATTATGCACTGGAAGGATCCATTTTTGTGGCTGGAGCTGCGATACAGTGGCTGCGCGATGAACTGCGGGTGATTGATTCCGCGGCAGACTCCGAGTATATGGCTAAGAAAGTAAAAGATACCCACGGCTGCTATGTGGTTCCGGCATTTACCGGACTGGGCGCACCGTACTGGGATCAGTATGCCAGAGGAACCATTGTGGGTCTGACCCGTGGAGTCAACAAATACCATATTATCCGGGCAACTCTGGAATCAATAGCTTATCAGGCACATGATGTCATCAAGGCTATGGAAGCAGATGCGGGGATCCGGCTGAACGGGTTGAAAGTAGATGGCGGAGCAAGTGCCAATGATTTTCTGATGCAGACCCAGGCAGATATGATACAGGCTCCGGTAAAACGTCCGTCCTGTGTGGAGACAACAGCGATGGGTGCCGCGTATCTTGCGGGACTGGCTGTGGGATACTGGAGGGATCAGGAAGAGGTAAGAGCCAATTGGTCTATTGACCGTACCTTTGAACCGGAGATTACTGTGGAAGAACAGGAAAAACGGATGAAGGGATGGAAAAAGGCGGTCCGTTATTCATTTAACTGGGCAAAAGAAGAAGACTGAGAACAACAGCAGTCAAGGTAAAGTAAACAATCAAATAAGAACTTGCAGAGAACAGAGACAGGCAGGAAAAACATCCGGTGACGGGTGCTTTTCTGTCTGTCTTTTTTATTGAGTTACAGGAGGAAACAGTATGTATGATGTAATCGTTATAGGAGCCGGTGTAAGCGGAAGTGCGACTGCCCGGGAATTATCCAGGTATGATCTGAAAGTGGGAGTACTGGAAAAAGAAGAGGATGTATGTTGTGGAACATCCAAGGCGAACAGCGGGATCGTTCATGCCGGATTTGATGCCCGTCCCGGCAGTTTGATGGCAAAGATGAATGTACGGGGGAATCAGATGATGGAACAACTGACAGAAGATCTGGATATTCCTTTCGAGAGAAACGGTTCTCTGGTGTTATGTTTTGCAAAAGATGAAATGGAACGCCTGGAAAAACTGAAAAAACAGGGTGAAGAAAATGGGGTAAAAAGACTTCAGATTCTTTCCGGCGAAGAAGTACGCCGGATGGAACCGGATCTTTCCAAAGAAGTATATGCTGCACTGTATGCACCGACCGGTGGTATCGTGTGTCCTTTTGAACTGAATCTGGCTCTTGCGGAAAATGCCTGTCAAAACGGAGCAGAATTTTATTTTGATACGGCGGTGGAGCAGATAGAAAAGACGGAAGGTGGATATCGGATCCATGCCGGAGAGAAAACATATGAGACCCGTTGTGTGGTAAATGCAGCGGGTGTTTATGCGGATGTTTTTCACAATATGGTCAGTGAAAAAAAGATCCGTATTACACCACGGAAGGGAGAGTATTATCTGCTGGACAAAAAAGCGGGCACAACCGTACACCATACGATCTTTCAGATACCGGGAGCATACGGGAAAGGAGTCCTGGTGACACCTACTACTCACGGCAATCTTCTGGTGGGGCCAACGGCTGTGGATATTGAGGAAAAAGAAGGAACGAATACCACAAAAACAGGTCTGGATGAAGTGGCACAGAAAGCAATGCGAAGTGTTCCAAATCTGCCGCTTCGCCAGGTGATTACTTCTTTTGCAGGGCTGAGAGCCCATGAGGACGGACATGAATTTATCATTCGGGAAGCGGAAGATGCAGAGGGATTTTTTGACTGTGCGGGAATCGAATCGCCGGGACTTACCAGTGCACCGGCAATCGGAGAACTGGTGGCAGAACTTGTAACCGGATATTTGTGTGCAAAGAAGAAAAAGCATTTTGTGGAGAAAAGAAAAGGGCTTGTGAATCCGAAAAATCTTTCCAGAGAAGCTTATCAGGAGCTGATCCGGGAAAATCCGGCCTACGGCAATGTAATCTGCCGGTGTGAGACGGTGACAGAGGGGGAAATTGTGGAAGCCATTCATCGATTGATTCCCGCGAAGTCACTTGACGGGGTGAAACGGAGAACCAGGGCCGGTATGGGAAGATGTCAGGCAGGCTTTTGCTCTCCGAAAACCATGGAGATTCTGGCAAGAGAATGGAAAGTGCCGATGGAGACAATCACAAAGGCCGGAAAAGATTCCCGGCTGATCAGAGGATACAATAAGGACAGCCTGTAGGCGAGGAGGAGTAAGATGAAGACAACATATGATATCGTAGTTATCGGTGGAGGACCTGCAGGTCTTGCCGCAGCCTGTGCAGCATACGACCAGGGGATACAGGATGTTCTGATCCTGGAGCGTGACAAAGAACTGGGAGGTATCTTAAACCAGTGTATTCATAACGGATTTGGACTGCATACATTTCAGGAAGAACTGACAGGACCGGAATATGCAAAAAGGTACGAGGTGGAAGCAGAAAAGAGAAAGATTTCCTGCCTTCTTGAGACGATGGTTCTGGATATCAGTCCGGAAAAAGAAATCACAGCCCTGAATCGGAAAGACGGATTATTTACCATTCAGGCGAAAGCGGTGATTCTTGCCATGGGGTGCAGGGAACGGCCGCGAGGGGCTTTGAATATTCCGGGGTATCGTCCGGCAGGCATCTATTCTGCAGGAACTGCCCAGAGGCTGGTTAACATTGAGGGATATCTTCCGGGCAGAGAAGTTGTGATTCTTGGCTCCGGAGATATTGGACTGATCATGGCAAGGAGAATGACGCTTGAAGGTGCGAAAGTCAAAGTTGTGGCAGAACTGATGCCGTATTCCGGCGGACTGAAACGTAATATTGTCCAGTGTCTGGATGATTTTGGAATCCCGTTGAAATTAAGTCATACAGTGGTGGATATCAAAGGAAAAGAACGGGTGGAATCTGTGACACTGGCACAGGTGGATGAAAACCGGAAGCCGATTCCGGGAACGGAAGAAGAGTATGCCTGTGACACCCTGCTGTTATCCGTGGGACTGATTCCGGAAAATGAACTTTCTGATAAACTCGGTGTTCAGCTTCATCCGGTGACCGGCGGTCCTGTGGTAAATGAGAGCCTGGAAACCAGTATTCCGGGTATATTTGCCTGTGGTAACGTCCTGCATGTGCATGATCTGGTGGATTTTGTATCTCAGGAGGCAACTATGGCAGGAACCTGCGCGGCTGCATATGTAAACGCAGGAAGAACAGAAGAAACAGAAGAGATTCCGGTAAAATGTGGATCCGGTGTGCGCTATACAGTTCCGGCAAAGATCCGTCCGGCCTGTATGGATGAAACACTGCCGGTGAGATTCCGGGTGGGACAGGTGTATCAGAGGGCAAGCATTATGGTACGATCCGGTGATACCGTACTTTTGAGAAAAAAACGTCCCATAATGGCACCGGGAGAGATGGAGACGGTATACATAAAAAAAGATTCTCTCTCACCGGACAATATCGGGAATGACATAACCATCAGCATAGAGGAGGAGTAAACCATGGAAGAGAAAAAACTGACCTGTATCTGCTGCCCCATGGGATGTCAGCTGCAGGTTACAATCAGAGACGGACAGGTGGAAAAGGTAGAAGGAAATACCTGTAAAAGAGGAGCAGAATACGGGAAAAAAGAGGTGACCAACCCGACAAGAATTGTGACAACGACAGTGCGGGTACATGGTGGCAGCCTTCCGGTGGTACCGGTAAAGACAGCTTCAGATATTCCGAAGAGTGCAGTGATGGACTGCATCCGACAGTTAAAAGAAGTGGTTGTAGAGGCTCCGGTGTACATCGGGGATGTGGTGCTGACAGAAGTTGCAGGAACAAAAATCGCGGTAATAATTACTAAAAATATCGAAAAACTTTGTGAAAAACAGAACTTGTGATCCCTCAGACTCTTAGGTAAAATAAATCGTAACTATTCAGTAGGTAGTATCTCGCAAGGCGTTTTGGCTCGTAACTGTGAAGGTACTGAACAGTTACAATAAATCAAATAAAAGCAAGAAAAGGAGACGGGAAGGAAATAATTATGGCGGTAAATGAAAAAAATATGACCAGCGGATCCCCTGGGAAACTGATCATCGCCTTTGCCATTCCACTGATGCTTGGAAACGTGTTCCAGCAATTTTATGTGATGGCAGATACGATGATCGTCGGTCAGGTGGTCGGTGTGGAAGCTCTTGCAGCAGTGGGGGCTGCAGACTGGCTTGTCTGGCTGGTATTTGGTATCATGACAGGGATGACGCAGGGCTTTTCAATTCTGATATCCCAGTATTACGGTGCAGGAGAGAAAGAAAATCTGAAAAGAGCAGTAGCAAAAAGCTATGTACTGACAGCGATACTTTCAATAATTGTACTGGTATTGAGCGAAGTGACCGTTCAACAGGTACTGCAGTTTTTACATACTCCGGAGAATGTTATCGGACTGAGTTTGATGTATATACGAATGGTATTTGCAGGAATTCCAATCATTGCAGCGTATAACATTTTTGCCGCAATCCTGCGGGCACTGGGAAACAGCAGATCTCCTCTGATTGCCATGATTATGGCAGCGTTTATCAATGTGGGACTGGATCTTCTGTTTGTGGCAGTGTTTGGCTGGGGTGTACTGGGAGCAGCGATTGCCACGGTGATCGCACAGGGGTTTTCAGCAGCGTATTGTCTGTCGGTCCTGTGGCACATTCCGGATGTGCGTCTGACAAGAGAAGATTTTCATCAGCAGCCGGCGATGAGTCTGCGGCTTTTAAAACTGGCAGCTCCGCTGGCAATACAGAATGTGATTATTTCTGTAGGAGGACTTACGGTACAGTACGTTGTGAATGGATTTGGATTCCTGTTTGTGGCAGGATTTACAGCTGCTAATAAGTTGTACGGTGTGCTTGAGATGGCATCGGTATCCTATGGCTATGCCATTACCACGTATGTAGGACAAAACCTCGGTGCAAAAGAATATCGCAGGATCCGAAATGGTGTTCGCAGTGGCGTTTACATGGCACTGATTACATCTATTGTGATATCCGGTGTGATGGTAATTACCGGAAGAAATATCCTGTCACTGTTTGTATCCGGAGAAGCGGGGCAGGTAAAACAGGTATTGGATATTGCATATAAATATCTGTTTATAATGGCAATATTTCTGTGGGTTTTATATCTTCTGTATGTCTATCGCTCAGCCATTCAGGGACTGGGTAATACACTGATACCGCTTACCAGCGGTGTTGTGGAATTCTGCATGCGAGTGGTTGTGGCACTGTTGTTGCCGAAACTGATCGGTGAGGATGGAATTTTTTATGCGGAAATCTGTGCATGGAGCGGAGCGGCGATTTTACTGATCGTCAGTTATGTGGCAATTATACGAAAATATAAAGAATAAGGTTTCCTCTTCAATTTTTCCCGGTTTCGTGGTATGATGAAGCCAGTTCGGGATTGTCCGGTAAGCTATCGGCGCAGAGAGAGGAATCAATATGAAATGTGAAGAAGCACTGACAAAAATAGAGGCATATATCAATCATACATTAAACGGGAGGGAACTGGAAGAGTTTCTGGAACATGTAACATCCTGTCAGGAGTGCTATGATGAGCTTGAGACCTATTATATTATCAGTGTGGGTATGCGATATCTGGAAGAGGAAAATCTGGAATCTTATAATATTCCAAAGATGTTGCAGGAAGATCTGCACACCAGAGAACGGCGTGTGAGAAGGAGAAATATTCTCCGGAAAACAGCGGTTCTTCTTGGTGTGCTTTTTTTTATAGTGATACTGGTTCTGGGACTTTCCTATCTGGGACATCTGGAACTGCCCAGACTTTTTAATTTACATTCGTTGTTCAGTTTGTAAAAGTCTGAGAAAGGAATAAAATATGAGTGAAAAAATTTTACTGATTGACGGACACAGTATTTTGAATCGTGCCTATTATGGACTGCCGAATCTGACCAACTGGGAGGGATTGCATACAAATGCTGTGTACGGATTTTTAAATATTATGACGAAGGTGCTGGAAGAAGAAAAACCAGAATATCTGGCGGTTGCGTTTGACCTTCATGCACCTACATTCCGCCATAAAATGTATGATGCATATAAAGGTACAAGAAAACCCATGCCGGAAGAATTGCGGGAACAGGTTCCGCTGATCAAGGAGGTTCTGACGGCAATGAAGGTAGCCATTGTTACAATGGAAGGATATGAGGCAGATGATCTGCTGGGAACTATTGCGGGAATGGCAGAAAAGAAAGGGATAGATGCGACAATTCTGTCCGGTGACCGTGATCTTTTGCAGCTTGCTTCAGATCATGTGTTGATCCGAATTCCAAAGACCAAGGGCGGAAAAACACAGATAGAAGATTATCACGCAAAAGAAGTACTTGAGACGTATCAGGTGACACCAGCGCAGATTATTGAACTGAAGTCCTTGATGGGAGATACAGCAGATAATATTCCGGGAATTCCGGGTGTTGGAGAAAAGACGGCGACAAAAATTATTGCTGCTTACGGTTCTATTGAGAATGCGCATGAACATCTCGAAGAAATCAAACCGAACAAAGCCAAAGAATCGCTGCGGGATCACTATGACCTTGCAGTGCTCAGTAAAAAACTGGCGACTATTGATACAGAAAGTCCGGTAGAATTTTCCTGGGAAGATGCAAGAATGGGAAACCTGTATACACCGGAAGCATATGATTATTTTAAACGGCTGGAATTTAAAAATCTCTTATCCAGATTTGGACAGCAGGAGACAGAACAAAAAGCACTCCCTTCCTGGCGTATCGTAGAAGATTTCGCAGAAGCGGAGAATATCTGGAAACAGGCAGAACAGGCAGAACAGATAGGAATCGCTGTTATTGACGGTATGGACGGAGTACGCGGCGTTGCGGTAGCACTGGAAGATCAGAATACAGTATATTTCCCGGTGGAAGGTTTTCAGACGGAAGGTGTGTTATGTGGTCACCTGGAACAGCTTTTTGCCGGAGATTCGCAGATCGGTGCCTGGGATGTGAAAGCGATCCGTAAAAAGATAGAGATTCCGGAACGGAAAGGAATCTTTGATCTTGGTATCGGTGCATATCTGCTGAATCCGCTGAAAAACGATTACACCTATGACGATGTGGCAAAAGAATATCTGGGAGAACAGCTTCCGTCGCAGGAAGAAGTATTCTCCGGTATGAAAAAGCCGGATCCGAAAAAAGCAGATAATGAACAGGTGGCAGCGTATGGAGCTTACCAGGCATATGTGGCACTTCATGGAAAAGACACACTGAAAAAAGCACTGCAGGAAGCAGGTATGTGGGATCTGTTTGAAGATATTGAGATGCCGCTGGTATTCACTCTTGATGATATGGAAAAAGAGGGAATCCTTGTAAAAGGAGAAGAACTGAAGCTGTACGGTGAAAAATTAGAGGTACGGATCAGGGAACTGGAAGAGAAGATTTATGAGGAAGCCGGAGAAAATTTCAATATCAATTCACCGAAACAACTGGGTGTGATTCTGTTTGAAAAGATGAAGATGCCGGGTGGAAAGAAGACAAAGACCGGATATTCCACAGCAGCGGATGTTCTGGACAAACTTGCACCGGACTATCCGTTTGTTGCCGATATTCTGGAATACCGGCAGCTGACAAAATTAAAATCCACGTATGCAGATGGACTGGCGGGATATATCGGAGCAGACGGAAGAATTCATTCAACTTTTAATCAGACTATCACTGCGACAGGAAGAATCAGCAGTACGGAACCGAATCTGCAGAATATCCCGGTGCGTATGGAACTGGGACGTCTGATCCGAAAAGTATTTGTTCCACGGGATGGTTTTGTATTTCTGGATGCGGATTATTCTCAGATTGAACTGCGTGTTCTTGCCCATCTTTCCGGAGATGAGATGCTGATCAAAGCGTACCGGGAAGCACAGGATATCCACCGGATGACAGCTTCTCAGGTTTTTCATATCCCGTTCGATGAGGTAACACCTCTGCAAAGAAGAAATGCGAAAGCAGTAAATTTCGGAATCGTCTACGGAATCAGTTCTTTCGGTTTGAGTCAGGATCTGAGCATCACAAGAAAAGAAGCAGCAGATTATATTGAAAAATATTTTGCCACTTATCCGAAAATCAAGAGTTATCTGGACGGAGAAGTGGAAAAAGCAAAAGCGGATGGTTACAGTCTTACGATGTTCGGCCGCCGCCGTCCGGTTCCGGAATTAAAATCCAGCAACTTTATGCAGCGTTCTTTCGGGGAAAGAATTGCCATGAATTCTCCGATTCAGGGAACCGCTGCAGATATTATTAAGATCGCCATGATCCGGGTCAACCAGGCACTTCGGAAAGAAAATCTCCGTTCCCGTCTGGTGCTGCAGGTGCACGATGAGTTGCTGATTGAGACGGCAAAAGAAGAAGTGGAGCAGGTATCGGCGATCCTGGAGCGGGAGATGCGTCAGGCAGCAGTACTGTCTGTTCCGCTGGAAGTGGATATGCACACAGGCGAAAACTGGTATGAAGCAAAATAACAGTTAACGGAATGAGCGAAACGATAACAAAAGAAAGGGGAGATACCAGATGAAGGTGATAGGAGTAACCGGTGGCGTAGGTGCCGGAAAAAGTGAGGTTCTGGGATATATTGCAGAACATTGGAATGCAACTGTTGTGGAAGCAGATGAAGTGGGGTATCTGGTCATGCGGCCGGGAAAAGCCTGCTACAGTTCCATTGTTGACCTGTTTGGAACGGAAATCGTGAAAGAAGATCAGACGCTGGACCGGGAACTGATTGCAAAAATTGTATTTGAGAACAAAGAAATGCTTACGAAGATGAATGGAATTGTTCACCCGGCAGTGAAAGAATATATCAAAAAAGCAATAAAACGAGAAGAAGAGAATGAGACAAATATTTTTATTGTAGAAGCAGCTCTGTTGATTGAAGATAAATATGATGAAATCTGTGATGAATTATGGTATATTTATGCAGATGAAGAGACCCGCATGGAGCGATTGAAGCAAAACAGAGGATATTCGGAAGAAAAATGCCGTAGTATTTTCAGAAATCAGCTCAGTGAGGACGAATTCAGTGATCACTGTGATTTTGAGATTGACAACAGTGATGATTTTGAAAAAACAAAAGAACAGATTCAACAAAAGATGCAAAGGATGCAGATTGATGAGGTTATGTAGTATTGCAAGCGGAAGTAGCGGAAATTGTATATATGTGGGAAGTGATAAGACGCATCTTCTGGTAGATGCGGGAATCAGCGGAAAGAAAGTGGAGTTCGGACTGAATTCTCTGGATCTTACTACAGGTGATCTGGATGGTATTCTGGTCACGCATGAACATTCGGATCATATTAAGGGTCTGGGTGTAGTGGCAAGAAAATGCGGAGTGCCGATTTATGCCACACAGGGAACGATCCGTGCTATGGAAAATTCCGGGAGTCTTGGGAAAATGCCGGAAGGCATTTTTCATGAAGTGACACCGGATCAGGACTGCCCGATCGGAGATCTTACGATTCATCCTTTTCGAATCTCTCACGATGCTGCCGAACCGGTTGCTTATCGAATCGGACAGGGCGACAGAGAAGTGGGAATTGCCACGGATATGGGTGTTTATGATGAGTATATCGTGAAAAATCTGGAAGGATTGGATGCATTACTTCTGGAAGCAAATCACGATGTAAATATGCTTCAGGTAGGTAAATATCCTTACTATCTGAAACGCAGAATATTAGGTGATAAAGGTCATTTATCCAATGAAACGGCAGGACAGTTGCTTTGTCGGCTACTTCATGATAATATGAAACAGATCCTGCTGGGACATCTGAGCAGAGAAAACAACTACGAGGCGCTGGCTTATGAAACCGTCTGTGCAGAGGTGACAATGGGTGATAATCCATACAAAGCAAAGGATTTCCGAATTGATGTCGCTCACAGAGATACAGCATCAGAAGTAGTAGAAGTGTAAAGGAGAAGAAAGATGAAAAAAACAATTATCACAGTAGTAGGAAAAGATACTGTAGGAATCATTGCAAAAGTTTGTACTTATCTGGCAGATAATCAGGTGAATATCCTTGATATCACACAGACTATCCTGGATGGCTACTTCAACATGATGATGATCACAGATGCCAGTGCATGTGAGAAAACAACCGGTGAGATCGCAGAAGAACTCAACACACTGGGTGAAGAAATCGGTGTAAATATCCGTTGTCAGCATGAGGATATCTTTAACAAGATGCATCGTATCTGAGACCGGCGCAGGAGGGCAGAAAAATGATTAATATGTTTGAAGTAAACGAGACCAATAAGATGATTGAGCAGGAAAACCTGGATGTGCGTACGATCACACTGGGTATCAGTCTGTTAGATTGTATCGACAGCGATCTGGAGAAAGTCAATCAGAAGGTTTACAATAAAATCACAGGACTGGCCAAAAATCTGGTACAGACCGGTGAGGATATTTCCAAAGAATACGGAATCCCGATTGTAAATAAACGAATCTCAGTTACACCGATCGCACTGATCGGCGGTGCAGCATGTAAAACACCGGAAGACTTTGTTACGCTGGCAAAGACACTGGATAAAGTAGCAAAAGAAGTAGGTGTAAACTTCATAGGCGGTTATTCTGCACTGGTATCAAAAGGTATGACAAAAGCAGATGAACTGCTGATCCGTTCTATCCCGCAGGCTCTTGCCGAGACTGAGCGTGTCTGCAGTTCCGTAAACCTCGGTTCCACAAAGACAGGTATCAACATGGATGCTGTAAAACTGATGGGTGAGATGGTTCTTGCCACAGCAGAAGCCACCAAAGAAGATGATTCTCTGGGATGTGCAAAACTGGTCGTATTCTGTAACGCACCGGATGATAACCCGTTTATGGCGGGTGCCTTCCATGGGGTGACAGAAGCAGATGCAATCATCAATGTGGGCGTCAGCGGACCTGGTGTTGTTAATTACGCCCTGTCACAAGTAAGAGGTGAGAACTTCGAAGTTTTGTGTGAAACTATCAAAAAGACTGCATTCAAGATTACCCGTGTCGGACAGCTGGTTGCACAGGAAGCATCGAAAAGACTGAACGTACCTTTTGGTATCGTAGACCTGTCTCTGGCACCGACTCCGGCAATAGGAGATTCTGTTGCTCAGATTCTGGAAGAGATCGGTCTGGAACGTGTAGGCGCACCGGGAACCACAGCAGCACTTGCCATGTTAAATGACCAGGTGAAAAAAGGCGGTGTTATGGCCTCCTCTTATGTCGGTGGCTTAAGTGGGGCATTTATTCCGGTCAGCGAAGATCAGGGAATGATCGATGCGGTCAATCTGGGAGCTTTGTCTCTGGAAAAACTGGAAGCCATGACCTGTGTCTGCTCGGTAGGTCTGGATATGATCGCGATTCCTGGAGATACACCGGCAACTACAATTTCCGGTATGATCGCAGATGAGATGGCAATCGGTATGGTAAACCAGAAAACCACAGCAGTCCGTGTGATTCCGGTCATCGGAAAAGGTGTGGGCGAAACTGTAGAGTTTGGTGGATTACTCGGTTATGCACCGGTAATGCCTGTGAATACTTTCCGGTGTGATGATTTCATCAATCGCGGAGGAAGAATTCCGGCACCGATCCACAGTTTTAAAAACTAAAAGATTCCTGAAAAAATACTTGCGTATTTTTAGAGAGACTGTTATACTTGGTTCTATCAGATAGTTCTTTATCTGATAGAATCTTTTTCATAGGTTCATTCCGGCAGTTCTGCCAAAGATTCCAATTTTAAAAAATTAAAACAGGATGGATAAAATCTTTATACCCGGAGGGATTTTTGCGTCCATGAACAGGAGAGCAGGTGATAGGAAAACAGAGCATTAAATATATACATATCTGGTACGATATCTAAAAACACGTCAACAAACATAGAAACAATCATATCAACAAACATATCAAAAAAAGCATATCAGAAACAAATCAAAGGAGAAATACACAATGAAAAACAAAACATGGAAAAATTATCTTGGTGCGGCAGCGTTGGTAACTGTTCTTTTTGCAGGCTCTGTATCTGCTTATTTTACTGATCAGGATGAGAAAGTAAATACGTTTACTGTGGGTAAAGTAACGATTGAGCTGGAAGAACCAAAATGGGAGAAAAAACCGGATGATAACGGCAATAAGATTCCGGATGAAGCAGAGCGTATGACGCCGAATCAGACGATCATCAAGGATCCACAGGTGAAAAATACGGGAAATAATGATGCATTTATCTATATGACAGTAGAAGTTCCATGCAGACAGATCATTTCAGTAAATAATGATGGTACGAGAAATCCACTGGCGATGAGAGAGTTATATAACTATCAGGTGGATAATTCCTGGAAACTGCTGGGAACTGTGGACGTGAGCGATGAAAGTGGAAAGAAGGTTGCGGTAAAACATCTGTATGCGTATGCAGGGGCACAGGGAATCTGTACCGTAGTAAAACCACAGGAGACAACAAAACCACTGTTTAATCAGGTGACCTTTATCAATGCGATGGAAGGACAGGGACTGGAGGAAAATACCTATAAGATCAATATTCAGGCATATGGGATACAGACAACGGATCTGAATGGCGGAACAAAAGATGCAGCTGAAATCTGGAATATTATCACCAATCAAAGAGAACTTACGGAACGATTTTCTTAACAGAGGAGAGTGACGAGGATGAAAAAAATTTTATCCATAGCGGGGATCGTCTGCTTCAGTATGCTGGTTGCGGTCGGTACACATGGAATCTACAGTTGGTTTACCGATCAGAGCCAACGAGTCAATTCTTTTTCTGTTGGGATGAATGAAGTAGAGATCAGGGAAGAATTTCCGGATCAGGAACTTACACCGGGGAAAATCATTAAAAAAGAAGCTGGTTTTACGAATACAGGAATGGTTCCCATGTATGTGAGGGCGGTTTACCTGTTCAGCAACAAGGAGGCGGAAGAAGGAAGTGAACTTCTGATGGGGAGTACTTTGTGGGAGAAAGCAGACGATGGATATTACTATTATAAAAAGATAGTACAGCCACAGGAAAGCACGGAACTTTTTCTGAAAGGAATTCACTGGAAAAAACAGAAAATTACGGATGGATTTGATCTGACGATATATACCGAGACAGTACAGGCAGCTGGACACAGTAGTGCAAAAGAAGCATTTGCGCGGATGATGGAGCGGCAGGAAGGTGGGCAGGTATGAAAAAAACAGGGAAAATCAGTGCTTTGTTATGTGGGTTACTGCTGATCGGAATCTCAGGAATCTACGGATTGCCGAAAGCTTATGTCCTGTATCAGGCAAACAGTGGAAAAGTAGCGATTCATCTGGAAGAATATCGGATGAATGGGGAAAAGGAAGTTCCATGGGAAACAGAAGAAAATGTACTTCCGGGTGGGCTGATATCCAAGATTCCACGGATCGTTAATGATGGAGCAGATTGTTATGTGCGTGCGAAAATAGTATTTACATCGGAGGAGACATCGGATCAGCCGTTGTCTGCGGACAATCTGGAAGGGATTGGCAGTGAATGGGTGCAGGATGGAGAGTATTTTTACTGTAAGGAAGTGGTAAAGAGCGGGGAGAGCGTTGACTTTTTCCGGGGAATCCGGTTACCTGCAGAATGGAAAGAAAGTCCTGAGGCAGAGAACCGATGGCAGGCGAGTGTACGGGCGGAAGCAGTACAGGCAGAGTGTTTTTTTCCTGATTTTTCTGTCAGTGATCCGTGGGGGATGAAGACGAAGCAGTTTGTTATTCGCCAGGCAATGGAAGGAGAAGCAGAAGAACAGGATGGTGACAAAGACCAGATGGAACTCGTGATTGCATCGGATCTGCAGGGGTTCACGATGGAACAGGAAGGGTGTATGAAACAACTGGAGACATTTATGCCGGGAAAAAGTCAGTCCGGAAAAGTTGTGATCAGAAATGGAGCAGATCATAAACGGGAAGTATTTTTCAGGGCAGAAGCCCCGCAGATGACACCACTTCTGGAAAAAATGGAACTTACTGTGCAGGTCAGAGAGAAAGATCAGATACAGATTCTCTATCAGGGAACGGTGACAGAGACGATGTTAAAACAAAATCAGTCTCTGGGAGAAATTCTTCCGGGAAAGGATAAACAAGTAGAATTCTTATTTTCTCTTCCGGAAGAGGCAGATAATGTATATGCGGCACAAACCGGTCAGGTAAAGTTTTGGTTTACCACGGGAGCACCACAAAAGACTCAGATAGTGAAAGTGGCAAAAACGGGAGACAGCCAGTATCCGGGGCACTATCTTATAACCGGTATTGCGGGAGCTGTACTGGCAGTTGTAGTTCTTGGAAAAGAAAGCATCAGGAAGAAAGGAATAAAAAGCAGATGATAAAAGCGACAGAAAGAATTCTGCGATTCTTTCTGACGGCTGTGGGGATGGCAGGATTTTGCCTGTTCCTTCTCCCACAGACTGCAGGATGTACACCACGTGTGGTGATCAGCGGATCTATGGAACCTGCAGTTCCGGTGGGAAGTATCGTATACACAAACAGATGGATCAAACAGGAAAATATAAAAGAAGGAGATATTATTGCCTATGGGTTATCAGGGGGAGTATCGGTTCTTCACAGAGTCGTGGAAACAGATAAAAACAGCAGAATATGGAGAACAAAGGGAGATGCCAATGAGGTCAGTGATCCCGGAGCAGTATCGTATGAACAATATCTTGGGAAAATGATCTTTTCACTCCCTTATGTGGGATATTTGATATCTGTGTTTAAAAGGAGGAGTATCTGGCTGGGAACTATTGCAGTCGGTATATTACTGATCATATTACAACAGAAGGAAATATGGAAAAGCGGAAAGGAGAAGACGGTTTGAAAATATGGAAAAGAAAAGTAATCGGGCATGGTGTACTGGGAATCTTACTTTCTTTCGTCATTGTCGGCAACGCAACCGGAATCTACGGAGCCGACATCGACGATACAGTACCGGTAGAGGCAGAAAGTGAAATGACAGATAACGGCAAAGAAGAACAGCAGGAGATTACGCAGGATAAAACACAGGATCCAGATGATCCGGAACCGTCGGCAGAAGAATCGCAGGAGATCAGTCACGAAAGTGAGGAGAAAGAGAATCCGGAAAAGGATGAAGCAGACAAAATACCGGAGACAGAAGATGGGCTGTTCTATCTGGAAAACAGCGAGGAAGAGATAGATACATATTCTTTTGACAACAGCAGCGAACAGCCGGTAGCAAATGTTCGATATGACAAATTTTTATGGCCATCCGGTGGAAAAGGTTCTGCATCCTGCCCGAACCTTGGCATGGGAATGAAATATATTGTCGGGGATGATAAGAACGTTGACGGGGGTGGAAAATGGAGATATGTCTATTGTGTGGAATATCAAAAGGACTGCCCAATCGGAGGACTTAAGATGCAGTTTAAAGGCTGGAGTAACCGAAAAGTTGCCTATGCACTGTATTACGGTGCGCTGTATTATGGATATCCATGCCGTTATGAGCCATATTCTACCGGTGACTGGCAGATGGACTACTTTGTAACGCAGGTAGCTGTACACATTCTGAATGGAGAATTTACCCTTGCAGCGGCGAGAAACGGGATGGACAAAAGTAATGCCACAACAGCAGAAAAAAATCTCGCCTATGACCGGATCAGTAAAATTGTGGCAGCAGCCAATGAAACAAGCAATTATGGTGGGTTTAGTGCTGACGGATGGCTGGATATGGAAAGCTGTACGTTTTCTCTGAATGGTTATAATAACAGCTGGAGCCTGCAAAATGGAAGGTACCTTTCAGGAGGGAACTTTCATGGGAACTTTCAGTCCTATTATGGATATGATTTTCGCGAACAGTTGACAGGTTATGAGATCAGTGCTCCACAGGGCGTTCAGATTGAAAAAAACGGTAATCAGACATACGCAGATTTTCGGGCAGCGATTCCACAGGCACAGTACAGAAAATGGCAGCTGACAGGCATGCAGATACCGATCACGGTGACAGCTTCCCTGCCAAGATACTGGGGTGGAGGAATCTATAAAAGCAATTCAGCTTCAAATTTCCAGAGTATCTGCTTGCTGACCTGGGATGCTTCCGGAGGTACGACAAGAAAACAGGCAAGAGCCGATTTGAATATTGAAAAAGTGACAAGGAATCTGACAATCTACAAAAAGGATCAGGAGACACAGAGAACTTTAAAAGGTGCACTGTTTTCGTTGTGGGCATATGACGGAAATGGATACAGCAAAAAGATCGGCAATTTCCAGGATATGCAGGATGGAAGTTACCAGATAAAAAACATTTCTTATACACAGACAAAAGATGGCTGGTTTCTGATCAAAGAAGAGCGTGCGCCGGAAAACTATAAAAAGACATACCAGCTGGCAAACAGTCTGGATGAAGAAAACTACCGCCAGTATGGAGGTCGTGAAATACGTATGAATGAGAATGGTTTTTATTCTGACCGTGTGGAACAGCCGTGTATCTTTTATGATGAGAAAAAAGAACCGAAGGCAAATGTATATGTAAAAAAATATGATATTAAATCCAGAAAATTACTTACAGGAGCACAATTCCAGATTTATCCGTGGATACAAGAGGAGGAAAAGTACAGTGATCAGGCACTTCAGACATTATCTTATAACAGTCAGAAACAACAGTATGAGACAGAAAAAGAAGTGATTGCAGATAAAGCAAATCAGGGAAAGTTCCTGATCCGGGAGACAAAGTCGCCACAGCATTACTGTGGAATCTGGCAGCAGGAAATTACCGTAACGAAACCGGGAACGACGACACTGGAACTTGAAGCTTGGAACTATCCGGAACGAAAATTTACGATCTATAAAAAAATTCGGACAGATGAGCTGGTATGGGCACACGGTAATCCCACGTTCTTTTTCAAAATTTCAGGGAAAGATCTGAATGGGGAAGAACACTGGTATCAAAGTGTGATATCATTCACAAAAGAAATGGAAAAACAACAGGAATATATCATCGGAAAATCCGAGATCACCGGAATTCCTGCAGGAATTTACCAGATAGAAGAACTTCCTCTGACGGCACGGTATATTCTGACAGGTGTTACCTCGGAGGATGCCAATGTGACTGTGGTCAATACTCCGACAGATACCGTGAATGGAGTTCAAAAGATCAGATCGGAAGTGACAGCAGATCTGACGATAGAAGACGGAAGCGCAACTTTTGAAAACAGGAAAGTATTCTTCGACGAATACTCTCACGATGATGTAGAAGTCAATCATCTTAAAATATCGGAAGAGAAAAGCAGTAAACAGTAAAAAACTGCAGATAACAGGAAAAACAGTTATCTGCAGAAAAAAGATATCGTTATCAGGGAAGAATTACGAGAGGTTTTCGGTATTCATGCACAAATGTGGTGCGATATTTTTCACACCAGACAGTCTCGTAAAGATTTGAAATCTCCACATTTTTTGAAAAAACAGCTGCGGTTTCGTCGGACAACAGGGAAGATGCATCTGCTGCTTTTGTAATGACCGGAATGGAACTGTGTTTTTTGAGCTCAGAAAGAACCGGTGCTGCTTGACGGCGAAAACCGAGAAGCCTTGCGTAGGAAAGTGCAGGGACATGGGAAATCTGCAGCAGACAGTGCATCAGCATACGACAGATCCGGCTGTAGGTGAGTTCCCGCGTTTTTAAGAGTGCTGCATACTGTCCCCAGCTTTCATAAGAACCTCTGGTGTGAAAGAGACGCTGTACAAAGGCCGGTGTAACATCCTGATAAGCTGCAAGCTGAGCCTTGTCAGAAGAAAACAGAAGCCAGCGAAGATAAGGAGAAAAATCTTCCTCATCCAGAAACTGTGGGCAGGAAAAAGTCTGCGAAAGAAGCGCAGATATGGCGGGCGGAAAACAGGAAGACACAGCAGCGTCTGACATCTTACAGTCCGCAGATTTCCACAGGGCACGGATGGCAGATGCAGAGGGAAACTGTCCATTCAATGAGTTGTCGTGATAGGCATTTCCTTCACGTTTTACCGTAAGCGGCCGAATCGTACTGTTCTGCCGACAGAGTGCTTTACAGTATTCCACACCGAGAATATTATTCGGTGTCTGCAAAAAGGTTCCGGTATCGGCATCGGTGTCTGAAAGTAGTTCCTGGAGAGTGAGACTGCGCGCTTTTGGAAAGGATTCTCCTTTTTTTAGATATTTTTTTATAAGATTCTGGTATTCCGGTGTCTCAGCGGAGAGAAAAGACCCGAGTTTCAAAAACGGTTCAATCGTTCCGCTTTCGCTTCCAAAAGAAAGAACGTCCACACAACCGAGTCCGTCAAGAAGTCCGACGGCATTCTGTGCAAAGAATTCTGCACTCTCGCAGGCATGGGTTGACGGCAGCTCGAAGACAAGATCCGCACCACCGAGAAGTGCCATCCGGGTGCGCAGATGCTTGGAATACAGGGCAGGTGCTCCCCGCTGTACAAAATCTCCGCTCAGGACAACAATGATATAATCGGCTCCTGTAAGTTCTCTTGTTTTTTGTATATGATAAGCATGTCCAGTGTGAAACGGATTATATTCCGCAATGATTCCGGCAATTTTCATGGTTGCACCTCAAAAAATACATAAATTATTTTCTCATTCTAACAGGGAAGATGTAGAAAAACAAGGCTTTCCGGAGAAATAGCGAAGATATGTTAAAAAATTAACTAACCTTGTCACTGTAAAGGAAAAAGAGTATAATTTTATGTAGTGAGCAAAATAGGAAAGGAGTCATGAAATCATGGGATTTATTGACACAATCAAAGCAAGAGCAAAAGCTGATAAGAAGGTAATTGTACTTCCGGAAACCGAAGACAGAAGAACATATGAAGCAACTGCACAGATCCTGAAAGAAGGAATCGCAGATGTTGTTCTGGTTGGTAGCGAGGAAGCAATCAAAAAAGGCAGTGAAGGACTGGATATTTCCGGTGCAAAGATCGTAGATCCTGCTACATCCGAAAAAACCCAGGGATATATTGACAAACTGGTAGAACTGAGAAGCAAAAAAGGTATGACACCGGAACAGGCAAAAGAGATTCTGTTAAACCAGTATCTGTACTACGGTGTTATGATGGTTAAAATGGGTGATGCAGACGGAATGGTATCCGGTGCATGCCACTCTACAGCAGATACACTGAGACCGTGTCTGCAGATTCTGAAAACAAAACCGGGAACAAAACTGGTATCCGCATTCTTCCTGATGGTAGTTCCGGATTGCGAATATGGCGCAAACGGTACTTTCGTATTTGCAGATTCCGGACTGAACCAGAATCCGAATCCGGAAGAACTGGCAGCTATCGCAGCTTCCTCCGCAGAATCCTTCAAACTGTTGGTTGAAGAAGAACCTGTAGTAGCTATGCTGTCTCATTCTACAAAAGGCAGTGCAAAACATGCCGATGTAGATAAAGTTGTAGAAGCTACAAGAATCGCAAAAGAACAGAATCCGGACCTGAAACTGGATGGAGAATTCCAGCTGGATGCGGCTATCGTACCGAGCGTTGGTGCTTCCAAAGCTCCGGGAAGTGAAGTAGCAGGAAAAGCAAATACTCTGATCTTCCCTGACCTGGATGCAGGAAACATCGGATACAAACTGGTACAGAGACTGGCAAAAGCAGAAGCATACGGACCTGTAACACAGGGTATCGCAAAACCTGTAAACGACCTGTCCCGTGGATGCTCAGCAGAAGATATCGTTGGTGTTGTTGCAATCACAGCAGTACAGTGCCAGGCGGAATAAAACAGATACATAAAAGTATGTTTAATTGGAGGAAGAAAACATGAACGTATTAGTAATCAACTGCGGAAGTTCATCTCTGAAATATCAGCTGATCAACTCCGATACAGAAGAAGTTCTGGCAAAAGGTCTCTGTGAGAGAATCGGAATTGACGGAAGACTGGTATACCAGAAAGCAGGATGCGACAAAGAAATCACAGAAGCTTCCATGCCGACACATAAAGAAGCGATCCAGATGGTTCTGGATGCCCTGACCAATGAAAAAACAGGTGCAATCGCAAGCCTGAAAGAAGTAAATGCAATCGGACACCGTGTCGTACACGGCGGAGAAAAATTTGCGTCTTCCGTAGTTATCACAGACGAAGTAATCCAGGCCGTAGAAGAGTGCAACGATCTGGCACCTCTGCACAACCCGGCAAACCTGATCGGTATCCGTGTATGCGGCGAACTGATGCCAGGTGTACCGCAGGTAGCAGTATTTGATACCGCTTTCCATCAGACCATGCCTGCAAAAGCATATCTGTATGGTCTGCCACTGGAATACTATAAAAACTACAAAGTAAGAAGATACGGTTTCCACGGTACAAGCCACAGCTTCGTATCCAAACGTGCGGTAGAATTCCTGGGACTGAATCCGGAAAACTCAAAAGTAATCGTTTGCCACCTGGGTAACGGATCTTCTATCAGTGCCGTAGTAAACGGTAAATGTGTAGATACAACCATGGGTCTGACTCCACTGGAAGGCGTTGTTATGGGAACCCGTTCCGGTAACATCGATCCGGCTATCATGGAATTCATCGCAAAGAAAGAAAACCTGGATATCTCCGGTATGATGAATGTACTGAACAAAAAATCCGGTCTGTTCGGTCTGTCCGGCGGTCTGTCAAGTGACTTCCGTGACCTGAATGAAGCAGCAGAAGGCGGAAACCAGGATGCAGCAAATGCAATTGACGTTCTGGCATACGGCATCGCAAAATTCGTTGGTGGCTATGTAGCAGCTATGAACGGAGTAGATGCAATCGTATTTACCGCAGGTATCGGTGAGAATGCAATTCCGGTACGCGAAAAAGTAGTAAGCTATCTGGGTTATCTGGGAGTTACATTGGACAAAGATGCTAACGGACACAGAGGAGAAGAAATTGTAATTTCTACTTCTGATTCAAAAGTAAAAGTTGCAGTAATTCCGACGAATGAAGAGCTGGCTATCTGCCGTGAAACAGTAGCTCTGGTATAAGATCAGAGAGTATATGAAATAGTATATAAAATAGTATATAATAGAAGAAAGTCCCCTTTTGACTGTAAGCCGAAGGGGATTTTCTTCCCACTGAAAGAAAGGATAATCTGCAAATATTAAAAGAATATTTCAGAAATATTGCAGGTTGTCAGGAAAAAAACAGTTGACAAAAAGAAAATGCTTCTGTATAATTGGAGAAGTGTGGTTAGGAGTGAATTATGCTGATTGATTTATCCAAATTACTGACTCATGAAGGAAAGCAACAACAGGTGGAAATATTGCCGTCAGGAGATACTTTTTCCTGTGAACTGGGTGAGTTTTCTTATGGAGAGAAGGAGCCGGTGCTGTTGACAATCAAGCACAAGGAGAATCAGATTCTGAATATCTGTGCAAGAGGTCAGGTTGCTGTATGGATTCCATGTTCCAGATGTCTGGAGCCGGTGTTGGTATCGTGTCCGGTCGATTACGATGAGGAGATTGATATGAAGCTGTCCGAGGAAGAACGGATTGAGGCATTGGATGAAAGCAGTTTTATCCAGAACAAAGAGCTGGATACCGATAAGCTGCTGCATAATGAAGTACTAATCAATTGGCCAATGCGGGTACTCTGCAAAGAGGACTGTAAAGGAATCTGTAGCCGTTGTGGAGCAAATCTGAATCAGGGATCCTGTGATTGCGATACGGCAGATTTAGATCCCAGAATGGCTGTTATCAGTGATATATTTAAGAATTTTAAGGAGGTGTAACTGATGTCCATCTGTCCAAAGAATAAATCATCTAAAGCCAGAAGAGATAAAAGAAGAGCAAACTGGAAAATGGCTGCTCCGAACCTGGTAAAATGCAGCAAATGTGGTGCGCTGATGATGCCTCACAGAGTATGCAAAGCTTGTGGTTCCTACAACAAGAGAGAAATCGTTTCTCAGGAAGCTTAATTCAAGCAATAAAAAACAGATCCGTAAGGGTCTGTTTTTTTGTTGCGTTACATATCAATAATCATCCAGTGGACCAATTTTGATTTTACAGTAAGCTGCTGCTCTGTAAAGTAAAATACCTCGCGGCATATTCGTTGTTTTTATATAAAAGTGGGGAAACGATGTGCTGGCCAGAGCGCAGAAACAGACAGGTGAAATGAGTTTTAATAAAAAGGAGCAACAAAAAACCGACAGACTATCAAAAGCCTGCCGGTTTTCTGTTGTTCTTAAAAATTATAATTTTACAACGTTAGCTGCCTGCATTCCGCGAGCGCCTTCGGTTAAATCATAAGTTACAGCCTGTCCTTCATCTAAGGATTTGAAGCCTTCTCCCTGGATTGCAGAGAAATGAACGAATACATCTGCTCCGTCTTCTCCTGTGATGAAACCATAGCCTTTTTCAGCATTGAACCATTTTACAGTTCCCTTGTTCATGATATTACCTCCATAAAATAAAATAAATAGAAAATATAATGCAGAAGAATAATTCCAGAGATAAAAAAATCCACCCGGCTCTGGAGATTAGCATTGATAAAATAAATAATAATCCCGTTCAGCCCGATGGGTAATATTAGATATATCCAATTTCCTTCTACAATGCTCATTATAGTTGGAATATTTGTAAAAGTCAAGCAGAAAAAGGCTTTATTTCAGTACAGTTTTCGTGTATGATAGTAGATGGAAACCAGGGTTCCTTACAGAGAGAGGGAACGAAAAAAAGTGTGAAGATATGCAAAAGATGCAGAAGCTTCAGGAAAGGATGCAATATGAAAATCCTGATAAAAAATGGTCATGTGATCGATCCGGATACAAAGCTGGATCAGGTTGCAGATGTACTGCTGGAAGATGATAAGATCCAGGAAGTAAAAGAAAACATCAAGGATAAAGCGGACAGGGTGATTGATGCCAGAGGCTGCTACGTCATGCCAGGGCTGATCGATATGCATGTACATCTGCGTGATCCGGGGCTGACACATAAAGAGGATGTATTTACCGGATCGAAGGCTGCGGCAAGGGGTGGTGTTACCACGCTGGTTGCCATGCCAAACACAAAACCGGTCATTGATAATCCGGAACGGCTTTCTTATGTAAAAAATAAAGCAATGCAGTGTAATCTGGTCAATGTCCTGCAGGCAGGAGCTATCACTCAGGGGATGAAAGGCGAGGAGCTTTCTGATATTGAAGGGATGGTTCAGGCGGGCGCGCCGGCGATCAGTGAGGATGGAAAATCTGTTATGAATGCGCAGATTTATAAAGAAGCGATGCAGATTGCAGCACGCATGAATATTCCGGTACTGGCACATTGTGAAGATATTCATATGGTAAACGGAGGCTGTATGAACGAAGATACCAATTCCGAGAAGTTTGGTCTGCCTGGAATTTGTAACGCAGTGGAGGATACTATTGTAGCAAGAGATATTTTGATCGCAAAAGATACCGGATGCCACCTGCATCTTTGTCATTGTTCCACAAAAGACAGTGAAGTGATGCTGCGTCTGGCAAAAGAAGAAGGAATCTCTGTAACCGGTGAAGTATGCCCCCATCATTTTACACTGACTTCGGATGATATCGTGGAAGGTGATACTAATTATAAGATGAATCCGCCACTGCGCACAAAAGAAGATCGGCAGGCACTTCTGGAAGGACTGAAAAATGATGTCTTTGATGTGATCAGCACCGACCATGCACCACATACGATGGTGGAAAAGGGTGTTTCTATGAAGAGCGCACCATTCGGCATCGTGGGACTGGAAACCAGTGTATCGCTGACTATCACTGAACTGGTGGACAAAGGATGGATCACACCGATGCAGATGGCAGAAAAAATGAGTTACAATCCGGCGCAGATCCTGCATCTTACAAACAAAGGTTCCCTGAAACCAGGAAAAGATGCGGATGTGGTTGTGATCGACCCGAAAGAATCTTATGTGATCGATGTGAAAGATTTTGTATCGAAGGGTAAGAACACACCGTTCCAGGGTAAAAAAGTAAACGGTAAAGTTAAAGTGACGATCTGTGGTGGAAGAGTCGTGTACGAAGATAAATAAAACAAGAAAAGGCAACATACAGAAAGCAAAAGGCGAGGAGAAAAACAGATGATTAACAAATTGATTGAAAAAATCCAGAAAACACATGCACCGATCGTAGTAGGTCTTGATCCGATGTTAAATTATGTACCGGAACATATCCAGAAACGTGCATTTGCAGAGTATGGTGAGACACTCGAAGGAGCAGCAGAAGCCATCTGGCAGTTCAACAAAGAGATTGTGGATGCTACCTATGATCTGATCCCGGCGGTAAAACCACAGGTTGCCATGTATGAGCAGTTTGGTATCGAAGGTGTGAAAGCGTTTAAAAAGACCGTGGATTACTGCCATGAAAAAGGACTGGTAGTTATCGGTGATGTAAAACGTGGAGATATCGGTTCTACTTCCGAGGCCTACGCGGTAGGGCATCTGGGAAAAGTAAAAGTAGGTTCCCAGCAGTTCGCAGGATTTGATGAGGATTTCGCTACGGTCAATCCGTATCTCGGTTCTGACGGCATCAAACCGTTCATCAAGGTCTGCAAAGAAGAAAACAAAGGTCTGTTTATCCTGGTAAAAACATCCAATCCGTCCAGTGGAGAATTCCAGGATCGTCTGATCGACGGTCGTCCGCTGTATGAGTGGGTAGGAGAACAGGTAGACGCATGGGGCAAAGAACATATGGGAGATTCTTATAGTTATATCGGCGCGGTCGTAGGAGCAACTTATCCGGAACAGGGAAAAGTATTAAGAAAACTGATGCCGAAGACCTTTATTCTGGTACCTGGCTACGGCGCACAGGGTGGAAGAGGAAAAGATCTGGTACATTTCTTTAATGAAGACGGACTGGGTGCGATCATCAACTCTTCCAGAGGTATCATCGCAGCATACAAACAGGAAGCATATGCACAGTTTGGATCTCAGAACTTTGCAGAGGCATCTCGTCAGGCGGTAAAAGATATGATCGCAGATATCGACGGTGCACTGCAGGCGGCAAAATAAACTGGAAAAGACAGGAGTATCGAACATGAAAAAGAAAGAAATCTGTACTGTGATCCGTCAGAAAGAAATTGGTGACGGAATCTTCAGCATGTGGATCCAGACGGAAAACATTGGGAAAGAAGCAAAACCGGGACAGTTCGTATCGTTGTATAGTAAGGATGGAAGCAAACTACTTCCGCGTCCGATCAGTCTATGTGAGATCGACCGGGAAAACAGCCGACTTCGTCTGGTGTATCGTGTCACGGGAGCGAAGACCGGAACCGAAGAGTTTTCCAGACTGAAAGCCGGAGATACGATCCCGGTGATCGGACCGCTGGGAAATGGCTTCCCTGTAGAAAAAGCAGAAGGAAAACGAGCTTTTCTGATGGGCGGAGGTATCGGAGTACCGCCGATCCTGGAACTGGCAAAACAGATGCAGTGTGAGAAAAAACAGATCGTTGTGGGATACCGTAACGCGCAGACGTTCTTAAAAGAAGAATTCGAAGCAGCCGGAGAACTATATATTTCCACAGAAGATGGCAGTGTGGGAACAAAAGGAAATGTAATGGATGCGATCCGGGAACAGAAATTGGAAGCGGATATCATCTATGCCTGTGGTCCGACACCGATGCTTCGGGCGATCAAACAGTATGCCGAGGCAAATAACATCGAATGTTATATTTCACTGGAAGAGCGTATGGCATGCGGTATCGGTGCCTGTCTGGCATGTGTCTGCAAGTCAAAAGAAAAAGATGCACACAGCAACGTGAACAACAAGAGAATCTGTAAAGACGGACCGGTCTTTCTTTCTACGGAGGTGGAAATCTGATGGATATGAGTGTAAATATTGCCGGCGTAGAATGGCAAAATCCGGTAACTGTTGCATCCGGAACTTTTGGATCCGGAGAAGAATTTTCAGAATATGTGGATCTGAACCGCCTGGGTGCAGTGACCACCAAAGGTGTGGCAAATGTTCCTTGGAGCGGCAATCCTACACCCCGTGTGGCAGAAGTCTACGGCGGTATGATGAATGCGATCGGTCTGCAGAACCCGGGAATCGATCTGTTCTGTAAGCGAGATATCCCGTTTCTGAAAAAGTATGATACAAAAATCATTGTCAATGTATGTGGCCATGCACCGGAAGAATATCTGGCAGTAGTAGAAAGGCTGGCAGACGAACCGATTGATATGATGGAGATCAATATTTCCTGTCCAAATGTAAATGCGGGATTTCTGGCTTTCGGTCAGGATGCACACCATGTGGAAGAACTGACCGGGCAGATTAAAAAAATTGCAAAACAGCCAGTGATTATGAAACTGACACCGAATGTGACAGATATCACAGAAATCGCAGAGGCAGCGGAAGCCGGTGGTGCCGATGCGGTATCTCTGATCAACACACTGACCGGTATGAAGATCGATATCAACAGAAAGACCTTTGCCCTGGCAAATAAAACCGGTGGTGTATCCGGTCCGATCGTAAAACCGATTGCTGTCCGCATGGTCTATCAGGTGGCACAGGCAGTCAACATCCCGATCATCGGTATGGGTGGTATCTCCTGTGCAGAAGATGCAATCGAATTCATCCTTGCCGGAGCAAGCGCCGTATCCGTGGGAACGGCCAACTTCCACAATCCTGCAGTGACGATGGAAGTGATCGACGGAATCGAAGACTATATGAAGAAAAACGGATTCACATCAGTAAAAGATATGGTAGGCATTGTTCGATAGGTGAAAATGGAGATTTATTAATTTATCACTAGAAAGTAACAAAGGTTTTTGCTATAATAAGAACAGGTAAAGGCACCGGAAGAAAAATATTTCTTCCGGTGCCTTTTTGCGGTGTATTGAATTAAGTCGTACTTCTTACTCTCACAATTCTCAAAAATATTTGCAATCCGCTCAGTTTTCGCGAGACCGGAATTTATGCAACAGTTGAAAAAAAGTGCGTAACGTAGTATACTTATACTAAATATGGAAAAATTCGGGCACAAGCCGTAAAACAGGAGGATGACAGAGCATGGAACAGTATAAGCAGGATTTTATTAAATTTATGGTAGAGAGTGATGTATTAAAATTTGGAGACTTTACTCTGAAAAGCGGAAGAAAATCTCCGTTTTTTATGAATGCAGGTGCGTATGTGACAGGATCGCAGCTGAAAAGACTGGGTGAATATTATGCAAAAGCGATTCATGATATCTACGGAGACGATTTTGACGTATTATTCGGACCGGCCTACAAAGGAATTCCGCTTGGTGTTGTAACTGCTATTGCTTACAGTGAACTGTATGGAAAAGAAGTACGTTACTGTTCCGACAGAAAAGAAGAAAAAGATCACGGTGCAGATAAAGGAAGCTTTCTGGGAAGTAAATTAAAAGACGGTGACAGAGTCATCATGATCGAGGATGTTACAACTTCCGGAAAATCCATGGAGGAGACTGTGCCAAAAGTAAGAAATGCAGCAGATGTAACAATCGTTGGTCTGATGGTATCCCTGAATCGTATGGAAGTAGGAAAAGGTGGAAAAAAATGTGCACTGGATGAAATTAAAGATCTGTACGGATTTGACACAGCAGCGATCGTATCCATGGCTGATGTGGTAGAATGCCTGTATAATAAAGAATGTAACGGAAAAGTAGTGATCGACGATACATTAAAAGCAGCCATCGATGCATATTATGAACAGTACGGTGCAAAATAGAAGGGAAAGAGGTAAAAGATATGAGTAATGAAAAAATTTACCGAACAATTTCCCACAGCGGCGGTGCCAGCCTTGCACTTGGCATCGTGGTACTGGTGACAGGAATTGTCTCCGGTGTGCTGATGATCGTAACAGGAGCAAAACTTCTGAAACAGAAATATCAGATTACTTTTTAGAAAGAAGGCAGCCAGAGTACGGGGATCAAGGGGTAAAAAAAGAAGTGAAAGATGAAGCAAAAAACAGAATCCGGGTCATAAGCTGGATTCTGTTTGTGATTTATATAGGATTGCTGATCTACTTTCTGTTTCTCTCGGAAGAATATGGAAGGACAAGTTTTGATCAGCGGATGTATCGATACAATCTGACACCATTTCAGGAAATCAAAAGGTTCTGGATCTATCGCCACCGGGTAGGATTCTGGGTGTCATTTCTGAATCTGGCAGGCAATGTGATCGGCTTCCTTCCGTTTGGGTTCTTTCTTCCGATTCTGAGCAGACGATTACGGAATGGTGTTCTGGTAACTATGTCAGGATTCGGATTAAGTCTTCTGGTGGAGTCCATTCAGCTTATTTTTAAGGTGGGATGTTTTGATGTGGATGATCTGATCTTAAATACACTGGGGGTATTGTTTGGATATCTGTCCTTTTGGATCTGTAATGGGATAAGGAGAATGATTTATGAGAAGAAAATTTAAATACACATTTACCAGAAAAGAAGAGACAGAAGGCGGTTTTTCTTCATTGGTGTTTGCCGCCTGCTCCCTGATACTGTTTCTGGTATCTGCGTGCCTCTCGTTTTTCTGGGAAGGGAAAGCGGAAAGCTGGATCGGAGCGCTTGGTCTGATGGCGGTACTTTTTTCGGTCAGCGGCTTTTTGATCGGAATGAAGAGCTTTAAAGAAAAAGGGAAAAACTATCGGTTCAGTGTGATGGGAGCGATGGCGAACGGAGTGATTTCTGTTGGATGGCTGGCATTGATTCTCATTGGATTATAAAACGAGAAAAGTAAAAGAAATGTAGAGGGAATGTCTGTGGATGAATTAGCAAAAGAAAGATATGATCTGGCAGTGGAACGGATCCGGGAGATTCGGGAGGAAAAGACAGTGGCTGAGCCCTATCTGGATTTTTTTACAAAGACAGCCGGATTTCTGGAAGAGATGATCTGCCTGCGGAACCGGGTAGAAACCGGAGAGATGAAAAAACTTTCACTGGAAGAACTGCGCCTGGAAAATATCGGGTATTATCAGGATATTCTGCCGGAAAATTATCCGACCTCTTATTCAAGTCCGGATTATGCGGCAAAGATACTGGGAGAAGATCTGGGTGTACTGTTAAGCTTCCTGTATACGGAACTTCGAGGTATGATCGTGTATGCCTGGGAACAGAAAGAATGGGATTTTCTGGTAGGATTGGAACTGTTTTTACAGGTGTATAGTGAGTTTGAGGACGGAGAAGTACCGACCAGGGAAAATGTGAGGAAAATCTTATACTGGTATGTGAACGATTACTGTCAGGAAATGGTAGAAGAACGGATACGCCAGGCGGTGGATCCGGCTCTGGATTTTGCAGTAAAGATCATAAAAGATGCAGATCTGACGGATCTGCGTTATCTGTATCAGTTCGGCGAATATGTGACCGAAGAGGAAGAAAAGACCGCCGCCTTTTTAAATACATTGCCGGAAGAAGAAATTACTGCGATGGCGCGCACCTATACGGAAGGCTATCGGATAGGCTTTATCGCTACCGGCAAAGATCTGTCCAGAAAGAAAACCGTGAATATTCGGTATGTGCTGGGATTTGAGCGGATGATCCGTGCTGCGATTACGCAGTTTGAGCAAATGGGATTACAGCCGGTGATCTACCGGAGTGCTGTGCACATGGTAAATAAGGGACTGCACCGGATCGGCTATTACGGAGCGATTCCGAATCCGCAGTTTGACTATGACCATCGTAACGATATTGCACTGTATCTGGATGATGATTTTGTCAGCCGGAAGCTGCGGGCAACCCGCGGGGCATATGAAACTTATAAGGAACTGGCGGGTGTGCATGCCGGACCTGCCGTTGTGGAAATCTTCGGAGAACGGCCATTTGTACCGGAGACCTGTGAATATGCGATGAAGCTTACGGAAAAGCAGCAGAAGTTAAAAGTGCATATGCAAAATGAGATTGGTCAGATTACGAACCGCTATATCAAAGGCGAGGAGAGAAGTTTCACGATCATCGCCTATCCGGTACCGGCGATCGGAGATCAGTTTGAAGAAATCTTTCGTGAGACGGTAAAAATCAATACGTTGGACTATAATCTGTATCAGCAGATTCAGCAAAAGCTGATCGATGCACTGGATCTCGGAACGAGTGTGCATATTCTGGGAAAAGGTGAAAACCGGACAGATCTGCGTGTACAGCTACACAAGCTGGAAGATCCGGAAAAACAGACAAATTTTGAAAACTGCGTGGCAGATGTCAATATCCCGGTGGGAGAAGTCTTTACCTCCCCGAAACTGATGGGAACAAACGGAAAACTGCATGTAACAAAAGTTTATCTCAATGAGCTGCAGTATCAGAATCTGGAACTGGTTTTTACAGATGGAAAGATTACAGAGTATAGCTGCACCAATTTTGATTCCGAAGAGGAAAATAAAAAATATATCCGGGAAAATATTCTCTATCATCACCCGACACTTCCGATGGGTGAGTTTGCGATCGGAACCAATACAACGGCATACCGGGTGGCGAGAGAATATGGTATCGAGGCGAAACTTCCGATTTTGATTGCAGAAAAGACGGGACCGCACTTTGCGGTGGGGGATACCTGTTACAGCTGGGCGGAAGATACGAAAGTATATAATCCGGATGGAAAAGAAATCATAGCAAGAGATAATGAAGTTTCAATTCTGAGAAAAGAAGATGTGAGCAAAGCATATTTGGGCTGTCACACCGATATCACGATTCCGTATGATGAACTGGGAGCCATCCTGGTTGAGACAGCGGATGGAAGAGAGATTCCGCTGATTCAGGACGGAAGATTTGTTCTTGCGGGAACAGAAGAATTGAATAAAGAGCTGGACGCACTGGAAAAATAAAAAAGTACACAGAGGATAAAAAAGCGACCGGAAATCAGAGAGAACCTTGAAAAGTTCTGAGCTGATTTCCGGTCGCTTTTGAAATTTGAGCAGGTAAAAATAAAAATTGACAGAAATTACAGGCAATGCTAATGTAAAAGAGAAAAAAAGCAAAAAACACAGTAACTATTCAGTAGCCACTGTACCGCGAAGTGTTTTGGCATGAATATGCCAAAATCCTGAGACATACAAGCCAAAATGCCATCACCGAAGGTGATTTTAAATGCATTTTGGCTCGTAACTGTGAAGGTACTGAACAGTTACAAAACACAAAATAATACATAAATACACAGGAAACAGCAAGAGGAGGTATCAAAAGATGAAAGTAGGAGTCATTGGATGTGGCGGAATGGGAACTACCCATTATCTGTCCTTAAAAGTTCTGTCTTCCCAGATGGATGTGGAAGTGGTCGCACTGGCAGACTGCCGGGAAGAATTTTTACAGAAAGCAGCAGCAGAATTTCCCGAAGCGCGGACATATACATATGGAATGGAGCTGATCGAACGTGAAAATCTGGATGCAGTACATATCTGCCTTCCAAGCTACCTGCATACAGAGCATGCCGTAGCAGCTATGAAAAAGGGCATGAATGTTCTGGTAGAAAAACCGGTCTGCCTGACCAGAGAAGAAGGAGAACTGCTTTTGGAGACACAGAAAGAAACAGGAGTGAAAGTCATGGTAGGACAGGTGGTCCGTGCCTTTGACGAATACCGCTATCTGAAAGAAGTGTACGATAACAAGACACTCGGAAAGCTTAAATCGATCGTGATGCAACGTGTGAGCGGCAATGTCCGCTGGGGATTTGAGGGATGGTTCCATGATGAGAAAAAGAGTGGTTCCGTTGTGCTGGATCTTCATATCCATGACCTGGATTTTTTGAGATACATGCTGGGTGAGCCGGATGATTTTGAAGTACGGGCAACGACATTTGATTCCGGTATGATTAATCAGGTAATCACCACCTATGAGTTCGGTGATATATTTGCTACGGCAGAAGGGGTGTGGGATGTGTCTCCGATACCGAAATTCCAGGCAGGATTCCGGGCGTATTTTGAAAATGGAACTGTTTACTTTAATCAGGCAGGGCAGCCGGGGCTTGCGGTATACAAAGCTGATGGAACAGAGATCGTTCCCGAGTTGCATCCGGAGTATGAGGGGCAGACGAATACCGGTATCAACATCACGAATCTTGGACCATATTATACAGAAATCAAATATTTTCTGGAATGTCTGCGGGATGGCAAAGAAATCACCCTCGCACCGCTTCAGGAAGGCGTAAAATCCGTAGAACAGGCACTGGAAGAGTGGGAAGCTGCAAAGCTGTATCTTCGTGAGAAAAAAGAAATGTATATCTGAGAACATGCAGGAGGGAACATATGCGGGTAGGAGTGATCGTCCGTATGGAAGCGGACACAGACATTAACGAAAAATTTGCGGAAGTCCGTGCGATGGGCATGGAGAGCTGTCAGCTGGTATGCTGGGAGCGGAAGATTATCAACGATGAGAAGGCAGCAGAAGCGATTCTGGCGGCAGCTGAAAAACACGGGATTACCATCAGTGCATTCTGGTGTGGCTGGGGTGGCCGAAAAGTCTGGGATTTTTATGATGGTCAGCTGACCCTGGGTCTGGTCCCGGCAGATTACCGGGCAGAACGGGTAAGGATGCTTCTGGAAGGCTCTGATTTTGCAAAAAAACTCGGTGTTACCGATTTTGTCACCCATGTAGGGTATATGCCGGAAAATCCATATGATACGAACTATCAGGGAACACTGAATGCCTGTAAGGAAGTGGCAGAACGGTGTAAAAAGAACGGACAGGTCTTCCTGTTCGAGACCGGACAGGAGACTCCGGTCACATTGAAACGGGCGCTGCAGGATATCGAAAAAGATGTGGGCGAAGGATGCGTGGGAGTGAATCTGGATCCGGCGAATCTTTTAATGTACGGAAAAGCCAACCCGGTGGATGCGCTGGAGGTCTTCGGGGAATATGTGCGCGGCGTCCACGGAAAAGACGGAAAATACCCGACGGACGGTCATTTCCTTGGAGAAGAAGTGCCGATCGGGCAGGGAAAGGTCAATTATCCGGTCTTTATCGAACGGTTAAAAGAAGTGGGATATGACGGAGATATTACCATCGAGAGAGAAATCTCAGGAGAAGAACAGAAAAAAGATATTTTGGCAGGAAAAGAATATCTGGAACAACTGATCGGATAACAGAGAAGAAAAGAGAACAGCTTGTTGGGAGGTTCTCTTTTTTTGGCTGTTCCTGGCAATTTTCATGATTTATATTGACAAGAAGTGACAGACTTAGTATTATTACTAATAAGTAGAGATGAATTAATTAAAACTACTTATAAGAGAAACTAATAAGTATTTATGAGCAAAGGAGACAAGCAATGGCTAAAGTAGGAATTGTTATGGGAAGTGATTCTGACATGCCGGTGATGAGCAAAGCCGCAGCAATGTTGGAAAAATTAGGCGTAGATTACGAGATGACGATTATTTCTGCACACAGAGAACCAGATGTATTCTTTGAGTATGCGAAGAGCGCAGAGGAGAAAGGATTTAAAGTAATCATTGCAGGCGCCGGTATGGCTGCCCATCTGCCGGGTATGTGTGCTGCTATTTTCCCGATGCCGGTTATCGGTATCCCGATGCATACCACTTCTCTGGGAGGCAGAGATTCCCTGTACTCGATCGTACAGATGCCGACCGGTATCCCGGTGGCAACCGTGGCAATCAACGGAGGAGCCAATGCAGCGATTCTCGCAGCGAAGATTCTTGCAACATCTGATGATGCGCTGCTCTCCCGCCTGAAAGCATATACACAGGAAATGAAAGAAGAAGTAGAAGCAAAAGACGCAAAATTAAAAGAAGTAGGATATAAGAACTATACAAAATAAAAGTGCCGCAGAGCAGATGGAGGATCAAGATGGATTACAAGAAAGCTGGAGTAGATATTGAAGCAGGTTACAAATCCGTAGAACTGATGAAGGAACATGTAAAAAGAACCATGAGAGAAGAAGTTCTTGGCGGACTTGGCGGATTTTCCGGTGCATTTTCTCTGAAAAAGATCAAAGAGATGGAAGATCCGGTACTGCTGTCCGGAACAGACGGATGCGGAACCAAAGTAAAACTGGCGATGATCATGGACAAACACGATACCATTGGAATCGATGCGGTTGCCATGTGTGTGAATGATATTGCCTGTGCAGGCGGAGAACCATTATTCTTCTTGGATTACATTGCCTGCGGTAAGAACTATCCGGAGAAGATCGCACAGATCGTAAGCGGTGTGGCAGAAGGATGCGTACAGTCCGATGCAGCCCTGATCGGTGGCGAGACTGCAGAACATCCAGGTCTGATGCCGGAAGAGGAATACGATCTGGCAGGATTTGCCGTTGGTGTCTGCGACAGAAAAGAGATGATCACCGGCGAAAACCTGAAAGACGGAGATGTACTGATCGGTATGGCATCCACAGGCGTACACAGCAACGGATTTTCTCTTGTAAGAAAAGTTTTCGATATGACAAAAGAATCCCTGGATACCTATTATGACGAACTGGGAACTACACTGGGAGAGGCTCTGCTGGCTCCTACAAGAATCTATGTAAAAGCACTGAAAAATGTAAAAAATGCAGGTGTGACCGTAAAAGCATGCAGCCATATCACCGGTGGCGGATTCTATGAAAATATTCCGCGTATGTTAAAAGACGGTGTTCACGCAGTGATCGAAAAAGACAGCTATCCGATCCCTCCGATCTTTACCCTGATGGCAAAGAAAGGGAATATCGAAGAGCAGATGATGTACAACACTTACAACATGGGTATCGGTATGATCGTTGCCGTAGATCCTGCAGATGTGGACAAGACCATGGAAGCCATGCGTGCAGCAGGTGATACTCCGTACGTTGTAGGTAAAATCACAGAAGGTGAAAAGGGAGTGACCTTATGTTAAAAATGGCAGTTCTGGTATCAGGCGGCGGTACCAATCTTCAGGCGATCATTGACAGCATAACAAACGGAACCATCACCAATGCGGAGATTTCCGTTGTGATCAGTAACAATGCAAATGCCTATGCACTGGAACGGGCAAGGAAACATGGCATCGAAGCAAGATGCATTTCACCAAAAGAGTATGAGACGAGAGAGGCATTTAACAAGGCTCTTCTGGCGGCTATTCAGTCCTATGGTGTAGATCTGGTGGTACTGGCAGGATGTCTGGTTGTGATTCCGGAGATCATGGTAAAAGCTTATCCGAATAGAATCATCAACATTCATCCGGCGCTGATCCCGTCTTTTTGCGGAACCGGCTATTATGGACTGAAAGTTCATGAGGGTGTGTTGAAAAGAGGCGTAAAAGTAACCGGAGCTACTGTGCATTTTGTGGATGAGGGAACGGATACCGGCCCTATCATTCTGCAGAAAGCGGTGGAGGTGAAAGAGGGAGATACCCCGGAGATTCTGCAGCGGAGAGTTATGGAAGAGGCAGAATGGGTGATCATGCCGAAAGCGATTGATCTGATTGCAAATGATAAGATAGAGGTAGTTGACGGACTGGTAAGATCCAGATAGGAGGAAAAGACATGAAAGTACTGATCGTAGGGAGCGGCGGAAGAGAACATGCTATCGCATGGAAAGTGGCACAGAGTCCGAAAGTTGACAAAATCTACTGTGCGCCGGGCAATGCGGGAATTGAAGAATATGCAGAATGTGTCAATATCGGTGCGATGGAGTTTGACAAACTGGTGGCTTTTGCAAAAGAAAAAGAGATTGATCTGACCGTTATCGGTATGGACGATCCGCTGGTTGGCGGCGTGGTAGATGCTTTTGAGGCAGAAGGACTGCGTGTGTTCGGACCGAGAAAAAATGCAGCGATCCTGGAAGGTTCCAAAGCATTTTCCAAAGATCTGATGAAAAAATACAACATTCCGACAGCTGCTTATGAAAACTTTACCGATCCGCAGGAAGCACTTGCTTATCTGGAAACTGCAAAATTCCCGATCGTTTTAAAAGCGGACGGACTGGCACTTGGAAAAGGTGTACTGATCTGCAACACACTGGAAGAAGCAAAAGACGGTGTGAAAGAGATCATGGAAGATAAAAAGTTCGGCAGTGCCGGCAATACAATGGTGATTGAAGAGTTCATGACCGGTCGTGAGGTGTCCGTTCTGACTTATGTGGATGGAAAAACCATCAAACCGATGACTTCCGCACAGGATCACAAACGTGCGAAAGACGGAGATCAGGGGCTGAATACCGGTGGTATGGGAACTTTCTCTCCAAGTCCGTTCTATACCGAAGAAGTGGATGCATTCTGTAAGGCACACATCTATCAGGCAACGGTAGATGCGATGGCAGCAGAGGGAAGAGAATTCAAGGGAATCATTTTCTTCGGCCTGATGCTGACTGCCGATGGCCCGAAGGTTCTGGAATACAATGCCCGTTTCGGTGATCCGGAGGCACAGGTCGTTCTTCCGAGAATGAAGACGGATATCGTCGATGTGTTTGAAGCATGTATCGATGGAACACTGGATCAGATCGATCTGGAATTCGAAGACAATGCAGCCGTGTGCGTCGTTCTGGCATCTGACGGGTATCCGGTATCTTATCAGAAAGGCTTCCCGATCAAAGGACTGGATGCATTCAAAGAAAAAGAAGGTTACTATGTATTCCACGCAGGAACCGCAAAGAAAGACGGACAGATCGTGACAAACGGTGGTCGTGTGCTTGGAGTAGTAGCTAAAGGAGATGACCTGAAACAGGCGAGAGCGAATGCGTATAAAGCTATCGATCTTGTAGAGTTTGATAATAAATATTATCGTCATGATATTGGAAAAGCGATTGACGAGGCATAAGATAAGGTAAAAAATAACAGGGGCAGAAGACGAAAGAAGAATCGTTTTCTGCCCCTGTTTTGAAAGATAAAAAATCAACCTTCTTCTTCCTCAGGATATCTCATCCCCCAGTCTTTCCGGATCGAGGTCATCATATCCATCACATCGATCGTATAGTCGAGATGCATCCGGTTTTCCTCTCCGGCGACAGCCACTTCCATATCGGCCACTTCGTATTCCAGCGCCCGGTCGGTAGAACCGACGGATACCACTTCTTTGTGACCGTCTTCCGTATAAGTGATGATAGCTTCCTCGCCCCGCGGATACTCGAACAGTTCGATGTAAGCCTTATCAAAAGAGATCGTTCCTCGTTTTGGCTGTTTGGCATGCAGAGACAAAATGACGGTAGCCATCTCCCCCTCCTTGTTTTTCAACAAAATCGATGCCTGCTCATCCACGCCGGTAGGTGCGTATTTTACCTGAGAGAGAATCTGATCCGGCTTTGAGGACATAAACCAGCGAAGGAAAGACAGCGCATACACACCGATATCCAGCAGTGCTCCGCCCGCGAGATTCCGGTTGAAAAAGCGGTTTTTCATGTCATACTCTTTGTAACTTCCGAAGTTCATCTGCAAAAGCCGAAGTTCCCCGAATTCCCCGGTATCCATCCGGCTGCGAAGTTCCTTGTAGATTGGCATGTGGAAAATCGTCATGGCCTCGGCAAGAACTACATGATGTTTTTCAGCGAGACGAACCGCTTCTTCCAGTTCTTCAGCGTTGAGGGTAATGGATTTTTCACAGAGTACATGTTTTCCGGCACTTAAAGCCTTCCGAAGGTAGGAAATATGTGTGTTATGCGGAGTGGAAATATAGATAATGTCCACCTCATTATCCGAAAATACATCGTCAATCTGATCATAAACTTTATCAATTCCATATTTTTCAGCAAAAGCAACTGCCTTTTCGTGCGTACGGTTTGCTACGGAATATAGTTTCCGTCCGTTTGCAGCAAACGCCTGTGCCAGCTGATTGGCGATCACGCCACATCCGAGAGTAGCCCATTTATATTCTTTCATAACGGTGTCCTTTCTTACTCTATCTATAAGATTTTGTCATGTATTTATTATAGCGAAGAGAAAAGAAGGGTGCAAGTGGGAAGTATTGTGTTGACAGTGACTGGGACGGTTCAGATCATTACTTTGCTCCTGTTCACAGTAACATTACTTTTTAGAAACACAGGGAAAATACAGAAAACATTTGCAGAAATAAGGTAAATTGTGTATGATATAACTAAAAATAAAAAGAAAAAAGGGGGTATCCGATGACGTTGCAAATATATCCTTTTTCAGCATCCGAATCAAAGATTGATGGATTGCGTATTATTAATGTAAAAATGGTGACGGATGATCGAGGCACAGTGAGAGAACTCTATCGTGAGAGTAGCCATTCAGAAGTTTTACCGGAAACACTTTCTTCGTGGAAACAGATAAATTTAACACGTACAAAACGTGGAGCGGTTCGCGGTCTGCATGGAGAAGCCATGGCAAAGCTGGTTACAGTGGCAACCGGTTCCGTATTTGGTGTGTATGTGGATACAAGACCGGACAGTAAAACATTTGGTGCAGTAGAAACAGTACATATTACACCTGGAATACAGGTTTTTGTTCCACAGGGCGTGTGCAACGGATTTCAGGCGTTGGAAGAAGGAACAGAGTATTTATATTTCTTTGATAACGAGTGGGCTCCGGGAATGTCAGGAACAGCATTGACTCCTTTAGACAATGAACTGGGAATAGAATGGCCGATTCCTATTGAAAAAGACAATCGTGAACAGCTTTCGGAGAAGGATGCCAAAGCACCGACACTTCGGGAATTGAAAGAAATATTAAAATGTGAATAATGTGATTTTATTCTAAATATTACAATAGAACCTTAGTTGGAAAATTCAAATGAGCACTTGCAAAAACAAGTGCTCAAGTGTATAATCTAATTAGAAAGGTAATCGGATATAACTCCGATTTGCCCTCTGTTAAAAACTATTAAAGAAATAGCATCCTAAACTTTGGGCGGTAGAGGATGCTATTTCTTTTTGCGTTTCTTTTTACGCTTATGCTTCTTTTATGATTGTCTATGTAAGACAGAGCCTCAAAAACTACTAACAATAAAGTAAGGACTTCCATTGTGTTCATAGGGCATCACCCTCCTTTCGTAAGATCAGAGGGCATCAAATAATCGGAAAATCACATCCTGCTTTCTATTCGATTGTACAAATGTAGTGTATCATATTGCGAACAAATGTTCAAATGGAAAGTATTCGTATGAATAGAATAAAAATTAAAACATTACATTTTCACCCGAACCAACACCGAACAAAAAGACCAACTGGTTTTATCCGCCCTACAGCCACCACAAGATATAGTAGCCCCACCACCCAAAAACGTGAGACAGCGTGAGACAAAAATCGTATCATTCAGACAATAAAAAAGCAGAAAACCTGAATAAAATCAAAGCTTTCTGCCCTTTTCTCTGTATGCGGGAGATGGGACTTGAACCCACACGAGCATACACCCACAAGATCCTTAGTCTTGCCTGTCTGCCAATTCCAGCACTCCCGCTCGCTTTCTTTCTCTGAAAGACAAGTGATATTATATCGTTGAAAAACAGAAAAGTCAACACTTTTTTTGAAAAAAACACAAAAAAATTAAAAATAGACAGTCAGAGGTCCGCGCGGTATAATAAAGCCGACATAAACATACGATCCCGACAGCGAATGTCAGGCACCGTTTGGCAGGAGGGTATCAATGAACGAGAAAGAGAAAGTATTAACACATCTGGATATTCCATATTCCTATGAGCTGGCAAAACG